>NZ_JBYTBB010000114.1:0-7992 GCF_058788755.1 Lysinibacillus sp. FW301-JW8 | reverse complement strand
AGACAATTTTACTAGAATGCAATGCCGAATGGATTCAGTATGGCTCTTAGTCAAGCACATGTTTTGGTGAAGAGCCATAAAACACGTTTAATTTATTAATTAAAAAAGTATTAAGCCTTGTGGTTGCTTGCTTGGAAGATTTATGATTTATTATGCGGTAATTTTATGGTTTACGTCAACTATTTTATTCCAAGTGAAAGAAATAATATTAATAACGCAATTCAAGAAAAAATGTCATAAATTGCCTCGCTTTCTTTTTAACTAAAATATAACATAATAATAGATTCGAAAAAAAAGCCGCAGCGTGATTTGACGCTACAGCTCAGAATTGGTTTATGCCCTTTGAAGGCTTAGTCATATAAGCAATATAATACATAGGAGAGCAAAACTATGTTACAAGAGAAAGCACAAGTAAATCACAAGACAATTAAGAAATACCACGACAACATGTATAAGTGAATGTTGAATTAACCAGAAGTTTACTTCAATTCTTTTTAGAAAGCTTGGATACTAATACAAAAATACTAATAAAATTTTATGGTAAAAAAGCATCCGAAAAGTTACAATATTATACATAATAGTACAAAATATATTATATAAGAAGACTTAACCAGAGGTGTTCGATATGAATAAAAGTGATTTATTAATTATGAATGTTCCATTTGCGACATTGAAAAATGTTGGGAAGGAGATGGAAATAGAAAATAGTAGACTAACGTCACTTGAGGAAACTGCAAAAGCAATTGAAGAAAAATCTGCTGAAATTGCAGAACAATTAATTGACGACTATCAATTTGCTGGGAATACTTCTTTGAATTTGAACATAATGATTAATGGTATACCTCCTCAATGGCAGGATAAAACTTATTTTACTACCCACCTAAATGAGGAAGTATCAGCAGATGTATTTACAACTGGCCTTCGACCAGAACTTGATGAAAATCCTAAACTTATTAGAGCTTATGAACAACATAATCGAGTAATATTAGCGTTTTCCTACCTTGGAAAAGCTAGGAGATATCTTGAAAACTATAATATTGTCACTCGTAAACCTCAAATCGTAGAGTATGTTGTAATTCATTTTTCACCATTTCAAATTGAAGTGAGAGCTCCACAAGATAGGAATAAAATTTATCGTGATGAAGTGTTGAAAATAATGGGAATTGAAAATGAGGTTATATGGGATTTAGCTACTAAATTAGATGAATCGCAAGTTAAATCTTTAGCTATTAGTTTAAATGCAAAACTTAGATCTGCTAAACATAGAATGACTGAAGGTGTCTATGCTACTAAGGAAGTGACTGCTAAAACAGTAGTAGAAGATTTAGGCTCTACAACGGAATATCAGGAAGAATTCGAAGATCAGCCTTTAAAAAAGGCTACACTAGTGTTTGAATACAACTATAGCTTTGGGCATACTGAAACTGTGTCGTATGTTATAACAGACAATGGTTTATGGATAAGGTCTAGATCTGGTGAAGAAGTTTTTTCACATATTATTAACCAAATTATAAAAGTTAAGTATCCAGAAGAAGAAGCACTTGAAGAATCATTTGAAGATGATATTCTTACAGAGAGATAAAATTTTTAGGAGGTGGTAATTATGCTTTATGAATTAGATGATGTTTTATTAGAAATGGCTTCGGAAGATCGTAAACATTTTTCCCCTCATTATGTATGCAAAAGGTCAGGGATTGATGATTTTAAAGCAGTTTCACAATATTTAGTAGATTTAGTAAACAAAAAACTTAAAATTACTTTTGAAGTTGAGTGTCCAGATGGAGATGGAGACTTTAATGTTCCTAACCCAAGTGAACTTGATGGAAAGTTGAAAGTTTGCCATCTATGCCAACGTGAATATATTCCAGATCCAGAAAGAATTTGGATTTACTTTGATTTTAAAGAAGATTTTATAGAATACGCAAAAAAAAAAGTACTTCCCAAACAGAAGAAATAAGGGAAGAGAAAAAAGTAAAAACAGCTACTGATATTAAACAGGCTTCATATGCAGATTTTATAAAATATGGTGTAAATATAGAACAACTAAACGTAATAGCAACAGAAGAGGAGGTAAAAATAATGTTTAATAGAATGGGCAATATTTCTGGTTCGAAATTTGGCGATAATATTAATTTCCAAGGTGATGATGTTAGACAAACTAAAATCGAGATTAAAAATAATTCCCTCCAAAAGGAGTTCGAGGAATTATTTGATCATATAAATGTAATGGTAGATGGTGTTGAGAAAACACAAGCTAAATACAATGCACAAGAATTACAAAAAGCTATAGAGAGTGAAGAAAAAGAAAAATCAAGTATGCTTCACAGCTTTTTACTAAATACATTAGGTGCTATTAGTTCTGTCGTTACCATAGGTCAATTCATTACCCAAATGTAAACTTTTAAGTAACTATGATTAAATAATAAAATCATAGTTGCTTTTTTATATATATATGACTCAAAATATCAGTATTTGAATGATTTTAAAATTGTAGATGTTCCGGGATTGAAAACGTATAATCAATTGCTTCAAGTAAAACTATGATGATGAGTGATTCAAATCGCATATTTAAAATTGCAAAATACACGAGTGAAATGTCTATTGAACAGCCTGTATTATTGTTATGTTATAAATTATTAAAAGGAACTTTTGAAGGGTTGTTAGAAAAGGAGGTGAAGAAAAAAAGAGTAGCTATCAATCATTTTGGGAACGTGAAAGTTTATAATGAGTATATCATAGTACTGTCAACTTACAGTTCCACACCTTGTACCATTATTAAATCTCCTCTCAGATACCTTATCTGTACTTTAGCATTAATGACTAGGATATACACAGGTGATATAATTAATATATACTACAAAGTATTTTCAATTATTATAAATATAGGAGGATATACATATGAATCAGAATAAAGAGTTGGTCGTTTCTTCTCAAATTGAGATAGACAATAAAATATCTAAGTATAAAGGAATGAAAGTTTCGGAGTTAAAAGAGAGTTTGTCTATGCCACTGAAGGATAATAAAGCCTCATTTGTACAGTTAGCTAGGAAGATGATGGGGATAACAAATAATAAATTTGGTTTATGTGATAATAGAGTTGATGCTGTTTTAAAGACAGTTCGCTTAACAGGTATGGAAACACCCGCAGAAGCCATGTCCTTCATGCCAGTGGACTTCAAAGGATGGTCAGAAGCATTGTCTTGGGAAAGTAGCTCTCTATATAGGTATTTTAATGAAAAGACACTAGTGCTATTTATTTTTCAACAATATCCCACGGGTAAGCGTGTTGACGATAGTGAAATGACTTTTTTAGATGCTAAGGTTTGGAAGATGTCAGAATATGATTTAAACCATGGTCTTAAAGAAGTGTGGGAAAGAGTTCGATATTTAATCAATGCAGATAAATTAGAAATCACTCCCTTGAAACAAAAAAATGGGAAAATTATTAATAAGAATAATTTACCGTCTGGTCAATTCAACACACTAGGTCACTTGAGACCTGGTGCGATAAATGGTGATGATAAAGTACTGTTGCCGACGGGGCAAAGAATTGTAAAACAGAGATTTTGGTTTAATAATGAATACGTAAAAGAAATAATAGATTTATAGGAGATGCAAAACATGGAGAATATCAATTTGTTTGATTTGTATAAGAAAGGCTTTGTTAAGGAGGGCGGCCATAATGTTAGTGTTCCAATCAAAAAGGCAAGTGGAGAAAAATATGATGGTAGAACTTACGCGATTCCACTAAAATACCTGTATTATAATGAGCAGAATGGTAGAATAGGAGTTTCGCTTTCTGATTATGAAAGTACTAGTGGTAAATTAATACCAGGTCATAATGAAGAATATAATATGATTATCCAAGATATGTTAGCAGACGATGCTGATGAGATGACTAGAAAAGAAATGGATAAGTTGAAGAGAGATATTGCCATTAAAGGTCAAGATGAACCTGGCTATGTTTTAAGTGATGGACGAGTAATTGATGGGAATCGTAGGTTTACAGCAAAGCGATTACTTGAACAAGACCCTTCAATAACAGAGCAGCAATATTTTGAAGCAGTTATCTTAGATGATTTATCAGTACAGAATCATGATGATCAAAAGAAAATTAAGTCACTTGAATTGCAAATCCAATTCGGCAAACTTGGTAAAGTTGATTATAATCCAATTGACAGAGCTATTGATGCTTATAAAACGATTGTTAAAAATAATATAATGAGTGTCGCAGAATATACTGAATTTGCTGGACTGAAACCGAACGAAGTTAACAAACGAATCTTGGAAGCTGAACTAATTATTAAATTTTTGGAGTTTGCGAACACGAATCCGGATAACTATGCTTTAGCAAAACAATTAGATTTGGATGGACCGCTCCAAGATATGATTCCTCAATATAAAAAAATTAAAGACTCAGATAATTTAGATCAACTATTAAATAGTTTATTTGCTAAAATCATACAAATACGCTCGTCCAAAGAAGATTTCAAGGCTGAGTTTAGACAAATAGTCAAAAATGTTGTTGGTACAAAAAATGAAGAAAAATTTATTGAAGAGATGGAAGATGCAACGGATACGATAGTAGAAGCACTAGATAAAGAAGATGTTATAAAGAATAATGTAGATTTATTTACCACATTACAAAATAATCAGGATGCTGTACAGGCTCTGGCAAAAGTTCAAACGATTTCTACTAATCATTCTGAAAAGGCGAAGAACTATAAAGAACAAAATAAACCAGTCAAACTCGCTGAAAAAGCAATTAGTAGTATTGAGGCTATTGATAAAAGAATTGTTACAGGGTTACCTAAAAGTGAAAAGGCTAAATTAAAGAGTAGTTTTGAGAAGTTAAAATTAAAAATTGATGATCTTCTGACTGAGGAGTGATAAATTTTGTTAAAAAGTTTGCAAGGCCGACTCAAATCTAGTTATAACTCAATGATTCAAAATGTAGGAGAGGCGTTCTATAATCCAGTATTGAGTGAATCCATTAGCTATAAAAGAGTCAGTGGCTATTTTTCATGTAAGGCACTTTCGATATACGCTGAGGGATTAGATAGAATTGCAGAAAATGACGGATATATTCAATTCATTATTTCTCAAAATATTTCAGAAAAAGATTTTGAAGACATTAAGACGGGGTACCGTGAGCGCTCAAAAGGAGAAATCTTAACGCAAAGTGATAAACAGCGCTTAGGAAATTTGGCTTATTTAATCTCGCAAGGTAAAGCAGATGTGAAATTTGGCTTAGTTAAGAATGGATTGTTCCATACTAAGTGGGGCTTGTTTGAAGATAGACAAAGAGATGTTGTTTATTTTAATGGATCTCTAAATGAGACAGCAAATGCCATCGAGAATAATTTTGACTCATTTGATGTCGATTTCTCATGGGATGTAAGCGTCAATGTCCGCCAGCGTGTTGAGCAAAAAAAAGAAGAGTTTTCCCGTTTGTGGAATGATGATTATCCTGGTGTTCAAGTAGTTGATGCTACAGAGATTATTTATCCTTTACTTCAAGAGTTTGATATGGGTAGGATACAAAAGATACCAAATCCAAAGCAAAATTCAGTTATCTTTGATATGGATGAGAAGCATTTCTTTTTTATCGATAAAAGCGATGAAGAAGTAACCTTAAAAAAAACGTATAAAAATAAATTTAGTTTTTATGTAGATGAAGATAAGGGATATCCTTTTTTTAGAGGAGGTTTAACATATCGGGAGATTGAAAAAATTATTGAGTTAGCTAATAAGCAGGCGATTAAACGTCAATTTAACTTTATAGTCTCTTCACGAGTCGATAATTTTATTAATGCTCAGAAGTATTCAATTGAAGAATATCGGAAATCTGGATTGACACTAAAGAATCGAGATAGTCGCTGGGAAGAAGAGTTTATAGAGTTTAAGAAAGTTGTTGAAGAGGAAGTTGCTCGTCCACTTAAGCCATTACAACTTCAATCTGCCATGTACATGCTCACTCAAAAAAGAGCTGCGAACTTTTCTGTTCCAGGGGCTGGAAAAACAGCTATGTTATTGGGTGTCTTTGCTTATCTAAACAGTAAGCAAAAAGGAGAGCCAATAAAGCGAATATTAGTAGTGAGTCCTATTAATGCATTTTTATCTTGGAAAGATGAATTTCAGTCAGTGTTTCAAGCAAAAAAAGAGCTTAGGATACTTAGTATTCATGATCAGTCCATAAATGGTAATAAATATGCCTTTGAAGCTCAATGGTCAGCAGCTAATTTGATTTTAATTAACTATGAATCATTGCCTAAATTTAAAGAGTCAATAATTAAATGCCTATCGAGTAAATCAGATACAATGCTAGTTTATGATGAAGTACACCGTGTAAAGGGTGTACAAGCAAAGCGTGCGATTGCTGCTTTAGAAATAGCGGACAAAGCAGATTATCGTTATGTTTTAACAGGAACACCTATTCCTAATGGATACTTAGATATTTATAATTTCTTAAATATTTTGTTTAAAAAGGAATATAGTGTTTATTTCGGATTTGAGCAAAACATGTTGAAAAATCCAGATGGATGGCAAGTTGAAGAGATTAATGAAAAATTAGCTCCATATTTTTGGAGGACTAGCAAAGAAGATTTAGGGGTTCCACCAGCAGATTTAGACAATATTATAAAGGTTTTTCCTTCTGAAGAACAACTCCGCCTTGCAGAAATAATTTATACCACAGCCCAAAATCCATTAGCAACCTTGATAAGAATGATTCAATTATCGACTAATCCAGAAATTATAAATCAAGCGATAAATTATAGCGATTTGGGATTTAGTGAATTTGACAGTGCTTATCAAGATTCTTATGACCAGATTAGCTCCAAGGTAAGAAAAGAGCTAGAGGATAGTATTCACGCTGCAGTCATTGAGGGGGTAAGCGAATGGGATTTAGCTAATGTAAACTCCCCTAAGTTTGATGCAGGAATTAAACTTGTAATTGATATAGTGAAAAAACATGGGAAAGTTGTAGTCTGGGGATTATTTGTTAACACTTTAAATAAGATTACTTGTGTATTAAATGAAAATGGAATTAATGCAAAAGTTATCTATGGTGCTACACCTCGTGATGAAAGAGAGAATATCATCAATACATTTAAAGAGAACACTCATGAAATACAGGTATTAGTATCTAACCCGAATACTCTAGGAGAGTCAGTATCCCTTCATACTATTGCTCATGATGCTATTTATTTTGAATATAATTATAATCTCACTTTTATGCTACAGTCTCGAGATCGAATTCATAGACTTGGTTTACCAAAAAGTCAAAGCACGAGGTATTATTATTTAATGACAGTCAGTGATAGGGAGATTTATAATTTTATTGATCAAAAGATTTATGATAAATTAGCTGAAAAAGAAAAGAGAATGAAGGAAGCTATTGATGGTGATTATCTTGTTCCTGAGTTTGTTGATGATGAGATTGAGGAAATGAAGCGAATTATTGAATCGGAACGTATGTTTTAATAGTTGCTGAATCGGCTAACAAAACTGAGGAGTTAAAAGGGAGTACCTCTCTAAATTGTCGAAATAAGTAGTTAACGAGCCTAAACTTAACTAATGGTGTTGTAACTCTTATTATTAATATATATTGCTATTTATAAAGAAAGTGTATAAGAATATAATGTAAGTTGTATAAATCTGTGGACAAATTTAATAAGATTAAGAGTGTCTACAGATTTATATTGTGTACCTTAGTCAGTTAAAAAAGAATATAATTAATGGAGATTCAATGCGAATTGAAGGTTTAACAGGGATTGAAGAAAATTACTCATAGCTGATTAATTGTTTGTTCTCGTTTGCATATTTCATAATATGAATGTCTGTATCAGATACTTTCAAAATATGAATTTACGGTTTATAATTACTTGATTTTATTCTGGCTCTTCACCAAAATATGTGCTTGACTAAGAGCCATACTGAATCCATTCGGCATTGCATTCTAGTAAAATTGTCTCTTTATAGTGCTGCGGA
>NZ_JBYTBB010000113.1:0-8166 GCF_058788755.1 Lysinibacillus sp. FW301-JW8 | reverse complement strand
TACGTGTCTTTGTTTTTCTTCTAATAGTAGAAAAAAATAAAACTGAAATTTCGGTTAATATTTATGCAATGCTAGTGATTTCATGTCTTTACAATATCAAAATATTGTTTTACGAAATAGATACATATATTTATCCCTTATTAACACTAGGGAAATATTCACTGTTTATACTGAGGAAGCATTTCAAACATGAGGAGGACAAAAATTTGAAAAAATCACTATTTTTCGGAATAACATTCATGCTTTCAATATTGCTGATGGCATGTGGAAATGAGGCCTCTAAAACAGCTGATGATGAAGAAACAGTAGATGTTTCCTCTGATGCAAGTGGGAATGAATCCGTAAAAAAATTAACAATCGGCTTTGTGCCTTCCCGAGATCCTGATGAAATTATTACAGCAACAGAACCTTTAAAGGGTTTACTAAAGGACGAGTTAGCAGGATTAGGCTTTGATGTAGGTGAAATTGATATTACTGTTGGAACAAATTTTGAAGCGGTTGGCGAAGCGTTGTCTGCTGGAACTACGGATATTGGTTTAATTCCAGGAGGGACTTATGTACTTTATGATGATGGCGCTGAAGTAATATTAACAGCGACACGTGCAGGCTTAAGCAATGATTCAGATAATCCTATTGATTGGAATAAAAATGAGCCTACTGCACCAACAACAGCACAAACAACATCTTATCGAGCAATTTTAGTTGCTGGTCCATCGGAGAAAGGAAAGGCTTTAGCAGCGAAAGTAAATAATGGTGAGGAATTAACGTTTGAGGACTTAAATAATGTTACTTGGAATGTTATGTCAAGCTCATCACCTGCAGGCTATATTTATCCAACATTATGGTTGCATGAGAAATTTAATAAAACAATTCCTGATTTAGCACAGGTTGTACAGGCTGATTCCTATGGTAATGCTTTTGCACGGTTAGCTGCGGGACAAACAGATGTCCTAGTGACGTACGCAGATGCACGTCGTGATTATGAGGAAAGCTGGCAAGGAGATTTTAATCGCTCCGCTTCTATTTGGGAGGAAACAGACTTACTTGGTGTTATGCCTGCGATCTATAATGACACAATTAGTGTCAGTACAAATTCAAAAGTCATGAATGACGAATTAAAGAAGGCTATTCAGCAAGCCTTCATTAATATTGGTAATTCTGAAAAAGGGAAGGAAGTAATTGCGATCTACAGTCATGAAGGCTATCAGGCAGCAAAGGATAGCGACTATGACAATGAGCGTAAGGCACAGGAGTTAGTTCAAAATCTTGGTTCGAAGTAAATAGCATGAAAAAGGACTGACCATCATAGAAATGTTTACTGAATCTGCGAGGCTTGCGGCTTATCCGCAGAAAGCCTCGCAGATTCTTAATTTTTAGCCTATGATGCAATTCCTCTATCATAAAAGGAGCGTTACTATGATCGAGTTTAAAGAGGTAGAAAAAAGATACCCCAATGGCTTTCTTGCATTAAATCACATTAATCTTGAAATTGAGCAGGGGGAGTTCGTTGCGATTATCGGTTTATCAGGTGCAGGGAAATCAACATTATTGCGCTGTATTAATAAAATGCACGATATCTCAGGGGGAACGTTGCGAGTAAATGCTATTAATGTAGGTCAGTTAAAGGGCAGAGAGGTACGAAATCTGCGTCGAAATATTGGTATGATATTTCAATCCTTTAATTTGGTAACACGTGTATCCGTTTTGAAAAATGTCCTTGTTTCCTTTGTTCCTAATATACCCTTTTGGCGAAAACTCTTTGGCGTTTTTACAAGAAAAGAGAAGCTTCAAGCATTAATGGCACTGGATCAGGTAGGGATTTTAGAGAAGGCTTATGTACGAGTAGATCAGTTATCCGGCGGCCAGCAGCAGCGTGTAGCCTTGGCACGTACACTTGCTCAAAATCCCCAAATTATTTTAGCGGATGAGCCTGTAGCATCATTGGACCCTGTGACAGCTAAGCAAGTGATGGAAGACTTTAAACGTATCAATCAAGAACTAAACATGACTATTTTAATTAATATTCATCACGTTGATTTGGCATTGTCTTATGCAACGCGTGTTATTGGTGTAAGGAATGGGGAAATCGTTTTTGATGGAAGGGCGAATGAAATCAACGAGGAAACGCTTGCTTTTATTTATAACGATACGAAAGTGGGGAGAGGTGTAAACCGTCATGCAATGGAAGCTACTATTGCCGAAAAAAATAGTATTGCCTAATGGTAAGGAAGTGCTAGAAAAGCGCTCCGTTATGCCGCTAATATGGCTTATCCTCTTTGCTTTAACATTGCTTTCGATCCGAATTACGGGATTTAGCCTAGAGGTTTTGAGGGATCGAATGAATCAATTCTTCGTGATTGTACAGCAGATGGTTCCACCTAATTGGGGATATGTAGCGAAGCTATGGCAGTCTTTATTCGATACCATTAAAATGTCATTGCTTGGCTCCGTAGCAGGTGCTATTTGTGCCTTGCCTATTGCTATGCTTGCTGCAGCCAATATTACCAAAAATAGATGGATTGCGATGTTAAGCAAATTTATATTGAGCTTACTTCGAACATTACCAACATTAATCATCGCGCTGATCGCAACATTCATATTTGGGCTTGGAACGATGGCTGGTACTATTGCAATCTTTTTATTCACAATTGCATATGTGGGAAAGCTTTTATATGAACAAATTGAAAATGTTGATATGGGGGCATTTGAGGCTATGCATTCAATGGGGTTGTCAACCATTCAGGCATTTCGCTATGCCATTTTGCCGCAAATTCTCCCAAATTACTTATCAACATCATTATTTTGCTTTGAGGGAAATGTCCGTTATGCATCCATTCTAGGGTATGTCGGTGCTGGTGGGATTGGTTTGCTTCTTAATGAAAGCTTGGGGTGGAGAAGCTATGCAAATGTAGGCATGATTTTACTAATGCTTGTCTGCACTGTTTTTATCATTGAATCAACTAGTGAATATTTTCGTAAGAGATTAATGTAGGGGTGAAGCTATGAATGTCATCGAAAAGCAATTACAATTACAACCGGATCGACGTATGTCATACTTTCTAACCCTTGTAATTTTAGGTCTGCTATTTATATGGTCGATATCAACGATACATGTTGACTCGATATCAAACAATGGGGCAAAAATTGCAAAGAATATATTAGTAGGGCTGCTGCAGCCAGATTGGGCATTACTATTTAATGCGACCACTGGTGGGATTCCTTATTTATTAATTGAAACAATGGCCATTGCCTTTCTTGGTACGATTGTAGGAGCATTTCTAGCTATTCCATTAGCCTTCTTATCTGCCTCGAATATCGTGCCTAAGCCTATTGCATTTGTGGTGCGTTTACTATTAATCATTATACGTACCATTCCTGCGATTGTATACGGTCTTATGTTTATTCGGGTAACAGGTCAAGGACCATTTGCTGGTGTGCTCACGATGTCGTTAACATCCATAGGCATGCTATCCAAGCTATATGTCGATGTGATTGAGGATTTGGATAAGAGTGTATTAGAATCGATGGAGGCTCTCGGCTGTACGATGATGGAGAAGATTCGTTTTGGAATATGGCCACAGTTGACGGCGTTATTTTTATCGATTGTGATCTATCGCTTTGATATGAATTTACGAGATGCAACTGTACTTGGCTTAGTAGGGGCTGGAGGAATAGGTGCACCTCTTATTTTTGCGATGAATGCATATAAATGGTCTGAGGTAGGGTCTATTTTAGTAGGATTAATATTACTTATTTTAATGGTAGAATATATGTCAAACCGTGTGAGAACTAAGCTTGTCAGAGGATAAGCTAAGCAAGTTCTCATTATATAAAATCCTGAATAGAATCAACTATTCGGGATTTTTTAACATTGTTCAAATGAAGGATTTTCAAATATTAAAAGTTTTTTACTTGAAAAAATACCGTATTCGATTTATTGTCTTTAGAGATACTTGTTAAATGGACTTGGAGGATATGGAATGCACGGAATTTATATACGCTATAATGTCTTAGAAGAAACCCCAGCAGCAAAATGGCCCAAAAAAATGGATGCATTTGCGTATGTTCAACGAGAAAAACCACAACAAGACAATGACAACTTGCTGTCGATGGAAGAGCTAAAGAGCCATGCCATTCGCTATATTAAAAGCTTAAAAGACAATGCAAGTGTACATTTAGTAGAGCAACGCAATGGCGAAATTGAGCACTTTGATCAACGCTATATGGAATCGTTAAAGCTTAAGGAAAGCATTGATTCACAGCTGATCAATCTTGAAGAAATCCGTTTACTATTGCAATTAATGAATGTCCTGAATCTATCACATGGTTTCGGCGAAAATGCAGGGAAGCTACTACGTCAAATTACCCCATATGCAAAAGAGGTAGAGCACCCAACATTCCAAACGACTCGTGTTGAGCGACATTTTTACTCAGAATTAATTGAGCAAATTGAAGCGATCTATGCACGAATTATGCGTCAACACAACCCATCCACGACTGAAATGCAAAAGTCAGAAAAGCTTTGGTCAGCCGTTTGTGAGCAAGCGATTGAAAAGTTGGAGGCACGAATTGAACGTTTGTCCTCTATCAAACTCAAGCATGAGAAAAATTTGCTAGAGTTTAGTCAATTAAAGCAGCAAAACATCGAGGCAAAAGAACGTCTTGATCTTGCGGTCAATGAACTTGATGTAATTTTAAATGTACTAGAATCATAAAGGCTTTGTTAATATCTAAATAAGGCGGTTTGAGTGGGGTTAGCTATGAGCTAGCCCCACTTTTTACCTCTGTACACAAAAAGCATCACTCCATGAGAGTAGATGCCTAAGTTATCACGACAAGAAAAGAGTAAGGCTAAAAAAGAGAAACAACGTGAAGTAAGACTAGCCATCTTTCGATACGCAACAGATTTATATCGTGTGTTAGATATTGTTTACCGTTTCTTTCGTATGATGCTATAAAAAAGGAAGCGCCATTCAGTATTTTTTGCTGGGTGGTGTTTTCCTTTGGATAAAATAAAAAAACGCCCAAGAGCCACTTGAGCGTTTGTACTACATGCGATTCTCACGACAAGAATCTTACTAACATTATAGTAACCCCCAACAGGCGAAACCGTCAATAATAGTATACGTAAGGTTTGAAGGCGTTATTTATACAAAAGTACCTATTCAATTTTATGAAAGAGTGCTTTTTTTGTGGTTGCTATTACATGCAGTGGAAGGGGCTGATCAATCAAAGTATATAAAAAAATTGTGTATTATGGGGTTAAAGCACTGTCCTTAAAACAAAAGTGTGGGTAACTACAGCGAAGACGATGAAATACAAACAAGCTTTATTTTTATTGCCAGAAATAAAAGGAAATTCTCTCCTTTTGTCGAATTGAAGTAGATGGAAAGAGGAGAGGTTTTATGCAAAGAGAACAGCTTAAACAAAGAATATTAAGAGAACCATCTAAATTTATTTCATATTTAAAAGAATTAATTAGTGAGAATAGATTTGACGATGGTGAAGCGTTAGAAATATCGTTGCTTGTCATAAAAAATGGACCTGAAAGTTTATCGGATCAACAATGGTATGTCTTTTTAGAGAATGGTATTTTACGTGATAAGTATGTAGATAAATGTGAAAGATGTTCTGAACATATTCCTTGGTCAAATATGTACAGTTCTATATTTATAAATAAAGATTATCTTTGTGCTAACTGTAGTTATTTTGAAAATAAAGTAACCTTTAACAATTATCTGTGAGGGTTAATTTATGTACCTAGAAATGCGCTGTGCCAAACAGTGCTTTATTTATAAAAGTAAGTTATTCATATAATTGATTAATAATTAACCCCAATCTCACTCACACATTCCCATACACATACTCGCCATATTTTGTAAACTCTAGTCTAGCACCGCATAGTCCCAAAATATTTCATTTTTATGCTTTATTTTACTTAGTTTAAAATCACAAAGTATTGATTTAGTTTATAGATGTTTTTAGATATTATATGAATCCATTTCACATTAAATGCTTTTGAATCATAATGCCTGTATAATGCGGTTTGAGTGTGGTTAGCTATTTTCAATGTGATATAAAGATAAAAGAAAAAGCTGCGGCGTTGGAAAACGCTACAGCCCAGAATTGATTATGCCCTTTGAAGTGCAGAAATAGTTTATCATGTAGTGTTAATAGATAGCAATCAAAAAGAATTTACAGAACAACAAAAGTTTAGCAATTAGCCCATAACTCAAACATTCCTGTACCACGCAAGCTACGCCCCATTAAAAAAGTATGGTTAATTTGGTAAAATATAAATGGAAATCAAAATCCATTAAGTTAGCGAAAATGCTAAGATGAATGACTGAGTGGTAATTTTAGATGAATAGTAAGAGAATAATTGTATAGATGTTTTACGAGAATGATATTTTAAAAAAATCCTAAAATAATAGGAGAGTTTAATATGAAAATCACTAACATTGAATATCCAACTGCATTATCACAAATAACTGATATTAAAGATGATAACATTGATATTTTTGTAAAGCTAGATGATGGTTTTTCCTACACACTAGTTGTATGTACCCCAAAAAATCTTGAGACATTGATGGAAAAAGAGGAGCTTGAATATCTTCCAGCTATGCCTCCTATGATAATTGTTAAAGAACTTACGGAAGTTAATATTAGCAAAGCATTTGGATACTTATCTTGAAAATAATGCATACTGGTTAAAGCTATATTATTTATCAGGAGTAATCGAATCGGAAATACTGGATAATACATTAATTAGATATGCATATGAAAATGAATAAATCTATAAAATATACAATATGAAAGTAGGTGTAAAAGATAGATTTTCCATCTTTTAAAAATGCAATTCATGAAGACTTAGTATTTCATAAAATGAAAGTGCCTAGTAGAGTTATAAGAGTTGATGAGAAAGGAATTTGCTATTCTATTGGGAAGATAGGTGACTATAAAAAAGTAAGCTATGTGGAATTAGAAGCTGCTTTCTATGAATTACAAAATAATAATAAAATCACTCGGAAATGGTATGAAGAAACATTTCCTAAACAAGCAAAATCAGCACCTTGTAACTTTACAACAATTGGTGGTTTGTTACTACACTTTAGGCTTGCCATCCACAATGGTAAAGGTATTTATTCAAAATAAAGTATCTTTAAGAAGCGTTATAAAGGTTCTCATCTGTTTCTGATTTGAGGTGAAGTTGGATGGATAGAGTGGGTGTATAAGATTACTTATCGTCATACAATTGACAGCTAGTTCGAGTATCCTTGAGTAGTGAGATAATGGAAATTGAGGGTGGGGGATAAAAATGAAAAAGAGAAAAGTTGGAATTTTGATATATGACTATGTTGATATATTAGATTTTTCAGGTCCAGCAGAGGTTTTGTCATTAACCTCGAATAGTAAGGCTGAGCAGGCATTAACTCTTTATAACTCTAAATGAGCAAATACTCTTCAAATAATTACCATCAAGCAAAATAAAAAGACAGAATTCACCCTTTTGGTTAAAATGAAAGCTCTGACCCAATCATCCACCAAAGGAGCGTATCTGTCTGATGAATAGATTAACATATCACCAACAAATCAACAAAGGGTTTCTTGATTGGCAATTGCCTTTTTACTTTTCAAAGCCCGTTTTACAGCATTTGACCCATTTTATCGATGGGATGTCGAGCATTGGTTTTACAGGCAAACTAACAGAGATTCATGCTTTTAGCCACCACCAAAAGCATCGTACAACACTTGGGCATTTCCTTAAAAATAGCCCATGGAATGAAACCTATCTTTTAAGACAATCACAAAAATACGTGCGGCAAAGCATGGCTCAAGATGAACCTGTATTTCTCTTACTCGACGACACGATTGCCAAGAAAACAAAGCCTTCGTCACGGGCAGCCCAACCAACTGAAAGCTGTGGCTACCATTTCTCGCACACAGATGGGAAAAGTGTTTGGGGGCATCAAGTTGTGCAACTGATGATGAAATCAGGGCAACACGCATATCCATATGATTTTCGATTATTCGATAAAGAAACAACCGACAGTAAAATTCAACTTTCGTTAGAGATGATAAATCAACTGCCGTTATTCAAACAGCCATCGTATTTTTTGTGCGATAGCTGGTATACATCGCGTACGATCATCGAAGCCGTGCTCT
>NZ_JBYTBB010000112.1:0-8604 GCF_058788755.1 Lysinibacillus sp. FW301-JW8 | reverse complement strand
CATAGAGGCTCCATGTCAAGCCACTTCATAACAAAATCGCCCTTAAAGGATTTGTTCAAATTAGTGTTGACATTCCACTTTATATTCTAACTACAGGTAGGGCAGAAGTGTATAGACAAAGTTATGAGGGAGCGATGCTTTCCCTATATATTTATGATTCATATAGTTGTTTTGGGGAAATAGAAATTTTTAATGAAAAAATGAAAACACTCGGTGTTATTGCAAAACAAAATTGTGAAACGATAGCTATCCATAAAACAAAGGTTTATGAATGGATGAAAATCGATTTTAATTTTAATTTTTACATAATTAAACAACTTGCCTCAAAATTAACTTTAAGTTCAGATACTACGGCAAAATTATCATTGCTAACAGTTAAAGATCGTATCTTATTAAGTATACATAATCATTATAAAATCGGTGATTTAGATAACCTTACAAAGCAAATTTTATCAAGTGAGGTCTGTGCACCAATTAGAAGCTTAAATCGTTCAATAGCTCAGTGCATAAATGAGGGCGTTATAAGTTATAAAGATAAACAATTCTCTATAAATTCAATTGAAGAAATTGAAAAATACCTTAAAGATTTTTTATTAAGATAAAATTATGGATAATATTTGTTTTCACTTGGCTACGGTAGACTCTCCTCGTTTTTAGAGTCACTACCAACATTTAGGGGATTTTTCAAGCTTCTTTTAAATATGGTTCTTCTGTAGCTTTGTAATAAAGTTTGATCAAAAACCATCTCACAAACCAGCATTTTTCTATATATAAAAAACTCCATTTTGAAAAAAGATTGATCAAAATGGAGTCTTATATTGTAATACTAAGATTGATTTTTATAAAAAAAGATTGATTATTTTCTTCCTATGATGTTCAACAATCGCGCCCTATAATGGAATAACTGAGTAGTTTCTAATGGCTGGGTTCGTAATATAACAGCCACATTCTAAACTGTACTCGATATAGTAGACACTATAATGTATGGAAGGTCTTCAACAATCACCTCAGAACTGATAAACCACATCTCTTGTCGTAAGGAGATGCAAGTTTAGATTGCTTTTGGTAAATTTTTAATCAATTTTTCCAGTAGCAACTTGGCATAAATTCTTCCATTCGAGGAAGACTTCTCCTTTCGCTAGTTTATTAGTTCTTCAATTTATCCATACGTAATTTTATTTTTTGCTCTAGGATTTTTATTTTTATCAATAATCGATTCAAAGAGCCTATTCATAAGGATAAGAAGAAACCTATCATAAACTGTATTGTGAAATTCATCTTAACTGATTTAATACATATTTTAATCTTTTAGCATTACGGGTGAGGGAAACAATGGCTTATAGTCGATAGGTGAGGAAAGAGAAATTAGTGTAGTGGAGTTACCATATTTCATACTTTCATTTTCAAATAGTTCAAGTTCTTTTGTAGATTCAACTACTACTTTTATTAAGTAATTATATTCCCCACTTATACGATGACACTCTACCACTTTTGGTGTATTTTCACAATAATCAACAAAATTAAGACATTGTGTAGTTCGAAATAAAATAAAAGCTACTGTTGGCTTACCAATTTTATCATTTGATACAGCAGTCCTGTATTCTGAAATGATTCCTTGTTCCTCTAATCTTTTTACTCTTTCCGTTACTGCTGGTTGAGATAAACCTATAAGTTTACCAATAGAAGTCATTGACAACCGTGCATCTCCCTGTAAATGCATTAATATATCTTTATCTACGCTATCCAAAAAATCACCCTTTTAAAATAAAGTTAAATTAACAGAAACACCTTAATGTTAAAATCGATATCCCCTCTTTGTATAATTTTATCATTTAAATATACAATTTAATATTATAATTTTAAATTATATATAGTTTATTTCTTCTCCTTTTATAAATCAAAAGAAAAAGTTATAAAATAATTAGATTTTATAATCATTATTCTAATTATTCAAATGATTTATTATGTAAATTAGTTATTCATTTTATTAAAATTAAGTTGTTCTTTAAATTTGTATAGGATGTGATGAACAGATGTTAAAAGCAGATAAAGACATCATGGGATTGAGTAAAAGGGTTGATAGAGTAATAAACAAAGCGATTGAAAACAACAAAATCGTTGGTACGGTGACTTTAGTTAGCAAGGATGGTGACCTTATCTATAAGCGTATTGCAGGTTACGCTGATCGGGAAGAAAAAATAAAAATGGAACAGGATTCGATATTTCGCCTTGCATCTGTTACGAAACCAATCGTTTCTGCAGCAGCTTTAGTATTGGTATCAAAAGAAATAATTGGTTTGGATGATCCAATTACTAAGTGGCTTCCGAAATTTCAACCACGGTTAATAAATGGTGACAAACCTACTATTACTGTAAGGCACTTGCTTACCCACACTGCGGGATTGACATATGGATTTTTAGAGCCTGAAGGAGGAGGAGAATATAAAAAGGCAGGGGTTTCAGATGGAATGAACCTTTCAGGATTTTCTCTAGAAGAAAATTTACAAAGACTTTCCTCTGCCCCGTTATTATATACGCCTGGTACGAATTGGGGTTATTCCATAGCAGTAGACGTGTTGGGTGCAGTTATCAGTAAAGCTTATGGAGATTCGTTGCAAACATTAATTAAAACTCTAATAACTGACCCATTAAAAATGGCGAATACTTCATTTGATGTTAAAGATAAGCAAAGAATAGTTACCCAATATCTAAGTAATTTTCCTATTCCTAAAAGAATGGGTGATAAAGAAGTTGCTCAAGTATTTGAAGGGACCGTAGGCATAGTGTTTGAACCTGCTCGTGCATTCGATACCAGTGCTTTCCCGTCAGGAGGTTCCGGAATGAGTGGAACTGCAGAAGATTTTCTGTATTTCCTTGAAGAGTTGAGGTCAGGAGATTTTTTATTACCAAATGATATAAAAAATGAAATGACCAAGATTCAAACCGGAAATTTGCCATTAGCCAGCTGGCCTGGAAGAGGTTTTGGTTTAGGATTTACTTTATTGAAAGATCCCAAAGAAGCTAATACAAAAGAGTCCATTGGAACATGGAGATTAGGCGGAGCTTATGGACACTCGTGGTTTGTTGACCCTATAGAGAAATTAACAGTAGTTTCTTTTACAAATACTGCATTTGAGGGTATGGCTGGTCAATTTACTGTAGACTTAACCGATGCTATTTATGAGTGATATTAAATTAGTTTACTGGAAGAAAAGATGTTTTAATCAATTAAAAGAATAGTCTGACTTCAAAATGTTCCTATAAATTATAGGAACATTTCTTAATTAAGAGGTGCCTACTTATATATTTTCTTCTTTTTTATAGAAATTTACTTATGTATTTAAAGGATTGGATTATTAAATAAATAAAAGAGGTGTTCTTTCTATGTATAAAAATGGAAGTTTAACTACACGAAGTGCTACAATTGCCACTTCACCAGAACGCCTTCCGTGGAACGGTTTAATTGCTCTGGCGATGGCTGGATTTATCTGTATACTCACAGAAACTATTCCTGCTGGGTTATTAATAGAAATTGGTAATGGACTAGGAGTTACTGAATCCCTTGCTGGCCAACTTGTTACTTCATATGCTCTTGGATCATTATTAGCTGCTATTCCTTTAACTACAGCAACTCAAGGATGGAGAAGAAAACCATTGCTGCTTCTATGTATCGTGGGATTTCTTTTATTTAATACTGTTACAGCTTTTTCTTTTAATTATACTTTGACGTTAATAGCTCGCTTCTTTGCTGGTGTAACTGCAGGTATTCTTTGGGGAATGACTGCTGGATATGCCCGTTTAATGGCACCTGAATCACTTAAAGGGAAGGCTATGGCGGTAGCGATGGTCGGAACCCCTCTTGCTCTTGCATTTGGTGTTCCTCTTGGCACATTTCTTGGTTTCTATTTGGGCTGGCGCACTGTCTTCGGAATTATTTCACTTTCATCTTTATTATTAGTTATTTGGGTTCTATGGAAACTCCCAGACTTCCCTGGACAATCTACTGAAAAACGCATACCTCTATTGAAGGTATTAGTCACTCCAGGGGTAAGATCAGTACTATTTGTTATATTAGCATGGGTACTTTCACATAACATTCTTTATACTTATATTGCACCTTACCTTGACCATGTAGGACTAACCCAAAACATTGATATGATATTGCTTATATTTGGTACAGCAGCATTAGTAGGTATTTGGTTTACTGGAATATACATTGACCATAACCTACGTTTGTTGGTTTTAATCAGCCTTGCTGGATTCGGGTTGGCATCTGTGGCACTAGGTATTGGCATGAATCAATCCATTGTCATCTATCTTGCAATTACACTTTGGGGTCTTACATTTGGTGGAGCCGCAACACTACTGCAAACTGCGATTGCAAATGCTGGTGGAGATGGTGCAGATGTTGCTCAATCTATGCTTGTGACAACTTGGAACTTAGCTATTGGTGGCGGAAGTGTAGTTGGAGCGTTCCTTTTGGAAACCCTTGGAGTATTTTCCTTCCCATGGGCTATGTTCTGTATATTGCTAGTTGCATATATCGTTGTATGGAAAACTAAAACACCTGGTTTTACTGCAAAACAAAACTAGAACAAATAAGAATTGAACTCAAAAAAACATGCTATCCAATATTGGATTGTGTGTTTTTACTTTTCAGTTAGATACTTTTTGCATTCTTTTGTTAATGGTCAGGCAAGCACTTATATCCTTCAATTACAGTTTAAGTAATAATAGCTTTTTATAAATGTTCTCCCCCTCTAAAAAACTTAATTATAAAATTGAAATAGTATCAAACTTTATAGAAATGCTTGAGTATTATTATTCAACTATCCTGCCCGAGAGATAATCGTATCTAACTGAGGGAGCTTAAGTACATTTCTTCAAAATCTCACACCATCATTAATGGAAATATCTAGTAGTATTTAGGGGTTTTATTCCATTAAATGGCCCTTTTCATGAAGAAAGACGCTTTCATTATTTCAGAAAAGCGCCCGAATGTTGAATATTCTAGCTATTGTTTTTGGAAAGTCTATAGACGGAGAAAAAAAGAAATGTTAATCCTAAAAACAATAGAATTCCACCTGCAATCATATTTGCTATTATATATTTGGACTGAATGGAATTAAACTCTGCCGAATCCATACTACCACCCATAGAATCTAAATAAGCACTAGCTGCACCTGCTCCCAGATCAACACTAAACTTTAATACAAAAAAACCTACTAACGTGATAACCATTGTAAATATTAAAAAGCCATATTTCTTAATAAATTGCATCATATCCCCCCTGTCCACTATTTAACAAACTGGCCCTTTCCATGAATACAGACGCTTTCCCTATCAAGGAAAAGCGCCTGATTGTTGAAGATCGTTTATTCAATAAAAGCACCCGTTACTTTAAGTACATTTATTCACAAACTTTTTCTTTTATACAGTTCTTTAATATAGGCGCTACCCCTAGCTATGCATAACAACTTGAAATAAATAGTATAAGGATTCAACTCTCTTAGTACATAAATATTTTTTATAATTTCTTTTAATAGTGTCACACTTCCTTTTGAATAATTGTCTTAGTTGTTAGAGATATTAATCTTGTATTTATGATAATTAGGAGGTTTATTTTATGAAAATCTTACTTGCTGGTTCTACTGGTGTAATTGGAAAAATGGTGATTCCGATGTTAATAGAAGAAGGGCATGAAGTATTCGGGATGATTCGATCAGAAAAACATGTTAAAACAATGCAAGGAATGGGAGTAAAACCAGTAGTTGCAGATGCGTTTAATCGAAATAGTGTTTATGCAGCCTTAATTGAAACTCAGCCTGATGTTGTAATGCATCAACTTACTGCACTGAATAGTGGCGATATAAACGATAATTCAAAAATAAGGATAGAAGGAACAAGAAACCTTGTTGATGCTGCTAATCACGTTGGTGTAAAAAAAATAGTTGCACAAAGTATTTCATGGGCTTATGAACCTGGAAATACGCTAGCTACAGAAGAAACACCATTAGATATTTATGCCTCATTACCTCGCAAAACAACTATTGATGGAGTTATTTCTTTAGAGGAAAAGGTAAAAGAAATGCCTGATTTCATTATCCTTCGCTATGGTATATTATATGGCCCTGGAACCTGGTATTCTGTGAACGGTAAAATTGCTAAACAATTACAGAGACAAGAGTTATACGCAACAAACGGGATGACATCCTTTATCCATATAAAAGACGCAGCAAAAGCAGCAGTATTAGCTTTAAATTGGCAATCAGGAACTGTAAACATCGTAGATGATGAACCTGCAAAAAGTTCAATTTGGCTTCCCTATTTTGCTGATGCAATAGGGGCCCCTCTCCCTCCAATAAAAGATACATTTAATTCTTGGGAACGAGGAGCATCAAATGAGAAAGCAAAAAAACAATATGGCTGGGAACCTATTTACCCTTCTTGGACAAAAGGATTTAACTTGTTACATCATTAATTAATGATAGAAGTAGAAAATATTGAACAACAATATAAGAAGGTTAAATTTATGAAAATAAATAAAATTTATAAGTCTTTTATTTACACTTTTCTATCTGGACTTTTCACGTCTTGTTTCATATCGTTTATCCTTGTCTCTATAAACTTAGGATATAGCCATACATTTTTAATTTATTGGCTACGAATGTGGGGAGAAGCATTTTCTTGTGCTATACTTTGTGCTTACATTGTTCCAAGAATAATAAATAAACTTATGACAATCATTACTTTTGTAGAAAAATGATAGACAAAATAAAAAAATGTATGTAGAATGTTCCACTGATTACGATATGCATAACATTAGAGATGGAAGGGTTTATCATGTTGACCAATGATTTGAATATTGAAGACTTATATAAAGAATATAAGAATTATTGTTTATCCACAGCATACTATTTACTTGGTTCAATTACAGATGCCGAAGATATTGTTCAAGATACTTTTTTGAAATTAAAAGAACATGAAATGAATGAGAAAGAAATTACTAATTTAAAAGCTTATATTAATAAAATGATCGTTAACCGCTGTATGAATGAACTAAAATCAAGTAGAAAAAAGAAAGAAACTTATATTGGTACGTGGTTACCCGAACCTATACTACAGGAATTCAATAGTGAGCCTCTTGACAGTCTAATCCAGTCAGATCAATTAAGCTATTCATATATGGTACTCATCGAAAACCTTTTACCTAAAGAGAGAATAGCTTACGTATTAAGAAATGCTCTAGGGCTAAAGCATAGTGAGATTGCCTATATTCTAAATACAACGACTGTTAATAGCCGTAAGATATTGAGTAGAGCACAAATTAAAATGGGAAGAAAATGTGAAAGAGATTTGACTGTTAATCTTCAGAAAAATTATATAGAACAATTTATATTGGCATTATCCAATGGGAATATTCAAGGAGTAACCCACTTGTTATCTAATGATGTTCTATTTGCTGCTGATGGAGGGGGTAAAGTAAGAACGGCAATAAACATCATCGAAGGTAAAGAGCGAGTATTAGCGCTTATTTCAGGAATTTCAAAAAAGTTTTTCTTTGGAAAATGTGCTACTGCGGCTATAATAAATAATCAATATGGTATAGTAGTCACTGAAAATGAAAAAATAACAGGTGTTTTTTGTTTTGACTGGAATTCTTCATCCCAAACAATTAACAAGATTTTCTATGTAGTAGATCCAAATAAATTAAAATATAATCCTATGTAGGGATGCGTTATACGGATTGTTCTTTTTAAAGAACAATCCGTATTTATTTTCTTATTGAACTAACCTGCTGTAAAATGACAATAAAGTTTTTTAATTTTAAAAGCTCAAACAAGCATAACCCCGTAATTCAATTATTATAAAACAATGTTCACAGTTTTTATATACTTCCACAATTTCCAGAAAGCTTAGAGCGTACTTGTTTATTTACTCAACAATCTGGCCCGTTTGTGGAACAAGAAAAAGTACTGTAGCATATCAACTCAGGATTTTTAGTTAAACCTTTTCTATTAACGTCGCGACTTTATTTTAAACATCGCATCTTTTTTATAAACATCGTGACTTTATTTCAAATCTACATCTTCATGAGTTTGAATTTTATGTTTAATGAAATAGGTTTATTTTTCAATTAAAACACCCCTTTGTATAATCATATCCAAAGGGGTGAAACGATTACCTTTATTAAAAACGGTACATCTTTTTTATAACTTTATTTCAAACCTACACAACTGTAGCTTTGTAATAAAGTTTGATCAAAAATGTTACTAGAACCCCTACTTTATGGTAAATAGAAGAACCCATTTTGAAAAAAAGATTGATCAAAAGGGATTCTAGAGTTTTGCATCCAGATGAAATTTTTATAAAAAAGTTTGATCATTTTCTACGTGTGTTATTCCATTAAAGCGCCTTTAATGGAATAACAAGGAGTTTTTAGCTGGTTTCCTGACAGCTCGTTTAGTTCGATAAGAAATCCAAAATATCTTAAGAAGATATTTCATTTTTAACTGTTTACACTAGCGTCGCATTAAAATAATTCAACGTATTTCAAAAAACTGAATTTTCCGCAATATTATCCGTGCATAAAAAAAGCCTTTA
>NZ_JBYTBB010000111.1:0-9746 GCF_058788755.1 Lysinibacillus sp. FW301-JW8 | reverse complement strand
GTCGTTTCTTGAAGGTATCGTGGTGGAAATCTGCCCACATTTGGCTTCGAAAAATCAAAGGAAAATGCGTACCATAAAGAATTTCTCATCTCTATTGTCCTCGTTAAAGGTTATAGTAAAAAAATGGATGTTCACTACCTCTGCTTACGTGTCTTTGTTTTTCTTCTAATAGTAGAAAAAAATAAAACTGAAATTTCGGTTAATATTTATGCAATGCTAGTGTCAAATCATATATCAATTATTTTGAATATGTAGTATTACTGTCTCTTTTCAACAAATAACAAAATTAGTGTTGCCAAAGGACCTAATACAAGAGAAAGTAAAAACCAATTTAATCCCGTTCTATTCTTCCCTTGTGCAAGTGCAGCATTTATTAACGCCAATGTACCCCAACCTACGAAATATTGATTATCCATCATCTGCACCCCATCCCATTTAACCTTACTGCACCGTTAGTATATATTTCTTCATAAACTTGATTATAACATATCCAACTAACATGCTTCATAACCTGTATATCACCATCATTACGGATTACTGACATTTAAAATGAAATTGCTGCCAAAACGTAGTCTTAATGTCAATTGATTTAGGTATAAATCCAATCGTTGATCGCAAATAATTCCAATCGTGAGTAGACTGATTATGTACGGACATCATTAATTCATTTTCTCGCTTCCCTACTCTTGCTCTAAGTCGTTTAATAGAACGGTTGTCAGAAAAAAAGCGCTTCTTTCCATATTGATTTTCAATACGGAAGAAAGCGCATTTAGCGTATATATTCAAATATCCTATAGCAATAGGGTCAAACTTTGCACATCAGAAAACTAACCTGAGAGCAATCCATGTAACCAAGTTCTATGGGACTTAATAATCCACATCAGCTAAATGATGCGCTACCGCAATCTCATCATAACTTTATTTATAAGCTTACACTTCTCTACACTAATATTTGTAAATATGTTACAATCAAACAGAGCAGAAAACTGATTATTCAGTTAAACAGAAAAATATTGGCGATTTGATAGGAGATTGAATATATGAATGATAAAAAGAAAGGGAAATTACAGGTCACGATAATAGTTTTAATGCTATTAATATTGGTTGCGGCTTTTGTTTTATTCTTCTTAGGTCATTACACTATGGCGTTTGTTTTATTTGGAATTTTTATAGTGGGTATTAATTTTATTAGTAATTGGTTAAAAATTAATAATGAAGACTACGTTTATAGAAAAAATTATAATAATAATAATAAGTGGTAGTTACACTTAGGTACGCCTAAGCTTTTTTTAGCATTAAGTTTGTGAATAAATGTACTTAAACTAACATGGTCTTTAGTTCAATAAGAATGGGACTTGTGTTTATGATTGAATACTACATATACAAGTCCTTTTGTTATGCTTCCTCTATCTCTGCTGTAGTCCCATTAATGTTCCTCTAGCAACGATTAGGTAGCCTGTGTCTATGATTCCTCAGCTCCACTATCAATGCTCACAAGCTCGTTAAATAACTCTGTCAGCTTACTACGATTATTGCTGTAAGCTAATTCAACTAAATACTTTTTGAATTGCAAGAGCAGTAAAATACAAAAAAACGATTGCTATGAACGCAACCGTTTTTTAAGTTCAATTATTTTTGGTTAGATACGAATGATTCATATCTTTGAATAAACGCTGAGATTTGAGAGCGAATTAAAATTTTGTCGGGGTTATAGGCATCAATTGATGTAGCTGTAGTAATCCCATTATCCATGAAAAATTGATTAGCTTCGTTTTCACTTACCGTTTGCCCGTAGTAGTATGATGCCATCAGTTGGGCTAGTTTACCACGTCTAATACCTTTATCCGCTAAACCTTTAGAAGTTGTAGATGCTTCTGTAGCTAATACTGGCATTTTGTATTTACTTGCCATGTTATATAAACCACTTTTGTTCCAAGACGATGTGTTTTTCACACTTGCTAATTCATCTTTCTGTACGTAGCGGAAGAAGATTGTTAAGAAGTGAGCTTCTGTTAATTGTGTGTTCGGTTGTAACTGTGTTTCGTATTTCTTTGTTTTTGCGTTCCATACGTTACTGTAACCACTAATTAAACCTCGGTCGATTGCCCAAATCATATCATCTCTCCACCAAGCTGTAGTGCTTTAGTCTGCAAACTTTTTAGTGTAAGCTGAGTAGTCCTGTGTAGTGGCAACTGGAGTTGTAGGTGTTGGTGTTGGTGTTGAAGCTGAGTAGTTTAAATAACTTGATGCTACATACCCCTTTGTCCCGTCATTTCTTTTCACAGGATACCAAACAAAATGGTTTTTCTTCGTTGATACTTCATCATATTTAAAAGGACCCGTAATGGTAACAATTTCGCCTTCACGTAAAGTACCCATAAAAGGACTATCCTTAGTAGGTCCTATCAACTTGCTATGATTATTTCTTAAGCTGACTCAAAGTTGAAATGAATCAGCTTTGCTGCGCTCTCCCTTAATCACATCTTCCTTATGCTCAATCACAGCAACTTGTTCTTGAACCTTTTCCTCAAGCATTACTTTTTCATTTTGTTCAGCAATCCATTGTTCAGTACGTTTAATAGCGTCATCAATCATATATGAAGCTATTGTAACTTGTGATTTCAATTGATTCTCCATTTCCTCAAATCTAGTGACATAGGTTGCTGTGAATAGAACACCTTTAGCACCTGTCATTTTGTTTGCTACCATATCGCAACCTTTTCTAGTGAGTAGATAACAAGGTAATTCTTTATTTTGGTTGGTTTTATAAGTGTGTTCAATAAAGAAATTAGAGAGTCCAAAATTCGTTTTTTCTTCTTCAAAACCATACAAAAAAGCCTCCTTAATTCGTTATGTTTTTGCAACATACAAATCAAAAAGGCTCGGTATCTTTAACCCTAAATCAGTCATTTTAGGATTGTTTTTACACATTTTAAGGATTGTGTACACATCAATTCTAACCGTTATTTACAATCCTACTTCAACAATTAACAATTACTAATTAATCACAAACCTCAGGCGTACCTTCCCGTTTTGCTGCTCTGAAAGATGTGCCGCAGCCGCATGATGCAATAGCATTTGGATTATCGATGGTGAAGCCACCGCCCATTAGCGATTGTTTATAGTCTATTTTTGTTCCCATTAAAATCGGCGCATCTTCGCGGGAAACAAGAATTCTTAAACCATGTTGTTCATCTTCAATATCATCATCTTTTTTCTCTTTATCAAAATGCATCCCATAGGATAGACCGCTACAGCCTCCGCCATTCACAGCTACACGCAAAAATGAACCCTGCTCTTCGTTATGCTCCATCATTTCTTGAATATGAAAACCAGCTGCCTGTGTAATTTCAATTACTTGCTTTAAACTTGTCATCCCATCACCTTCCTTCTTATATAACATCATATCAATTTTGACCATTGTATGACAAACATTCAGCTTTAAGAGCATTTTTAGTAATAATTCTAATATTTTTCACATAAATAGTATTTTTTATTCATGTTTATAGAAATCTCATTGGTATAATAGTTATAACGATGTCGATGAAAGAGGTAAAAAATATGGAGATTTCACCTTATTACGAAAAAAAAATTCAATGTCTTAATTGCAAAAAAGAATTTCCTACATTAAAAGTCCGCTCTAAATTCATTAAGGTCGATCATACAGAAACAGACTTTCAGCCTATTTATGCTGATGGGATCAATGCCCTTTACTATAATGTTTTTGTTTGTGAGCACTGTGGCTTTTCCTTTACAGAAGACTTTACCAAATATTTTGCACCTGGCATTCAAGATGAAATTCGCACGCAAATAACTGAAAAATGGGTCCATCATGATTTCAAAGGAGAGCGTACTGTATTTCAAGCAATTCAAGCTTATAAGTTAGCCTTCCTCTGCGGCACAATCAAAAAAGAAAAATTTGTTGCCATAGCTGGTCTCGCTTTACGTCTTGCATGGCTATATCGCTCCCTAAACAATAGTGGTCAGGAGCAGCGCTTTATGAAATTGGCACGGGATCAGTATATGGAGTCCTATTCAACAGAGGATTACAGCTCAACCCAGATGTCTGATGTACGCATTATGTATATGATTGCTGAACTATCTCGACGCATTGATGATATTGAAAATGCTACACGCTTCTTTTCAAGGGTTATTGAAAAGCAAAGCATTGGTGGCGAAGCAAAAATTATTGATATGGCAAAAGAACAATGGGCTATTATCCGAGCAGAAAAAGAGCAGTCACGCCAACATTAAAAAGAAAAAAGTTCTAGCTTGAATGGTCAGCTAGAACTTTTAAAGTTGCTTAGAACACTTGCTCTACTTCAACGATGCCAGGTACTTCTTCTAATAATGCGCGTTCGATACCCGCTTTAAGCGTAATCGTTGAACTTGGGCAACTTCCACATGCGCCTAGTAAACGTAATTTTACAACGCCATCCTCTACATCTACTAATTCACAGTCTCCACCGTCACGTAGTAAGAATGGGCGTAATTTATCTAATACCTCTTGTACTTGGTCGTTAATTGTTGCTTCAGCCATTTATCTCGACTCCTTTCCTTATAATGATTATAATGTTAGCAACAGAAAAAATCCAATATAGTATCACGGGGAGAGGAAATACAATGGGACAAATGAAACCAATGATCGAAATTTATGGAACGGCAGTCATCTGCGCTAGCTGTGTAAACGCGCCTTCTTCAAAGGATACATATGAGTGGCTGCAGGCAGCGATTAATCGAAAATATCCAAACCAAGCTTATGATATTCGCTATGTAGATATCGAAGGTCCAATTGAGAATGAACGGGATCAAGATTATGCTACTCGCATACAAGAAGATGAGTTTTTCTATCCATTAGTATTAATAAATGATGAAGTAGTTGGAGAAGGTTATGTGCAATTGAAGCCTGTCTTTACAGTGCTTGAAAAAATGGGCTTTACTCCAGATGAAACCGTATAAAAAGAAATGGATTGCTTCAAATAATTGAAGCAATCCTCTTTTATAGAGCTAAACAGTCTAGTTTAATCGTTTTGATATTTATACAGCCATAACAGTCCTGATTTCATCAAGCGAGCTATACGTCCTGTTACAGTAGTGTCAGCTAAATAAGCAAAGCCCTGTTTTTTACCAAGTGATCCCATAAAGCCTTTTAATTTTATATCTGGCATCTTCTCTGGTAAATTTTCACCTTTCCAACGCATACGAAGCACTTTCACGATATGCTCTGCTTGTTCCTCTGCTAACTGAGCACTAGGTGAAAAATCGGAAGAAGCACAATCCCCAACAACATATACATGCTCATCATCAAGGATATTAAAATATTGAGTTACTAGCGGACGCCCTTGCTTATCTTTTTCAACATCCATCTCTCGCACAATTTTCACGGGCTGTACGCCAGCAGTCCAGACAACTGCATCAAGTGGTATTTCGTCCTCATGATTAAAAATTTTACCAGGCTCAATCTTTGTAATATTAGAATTGGCAATGACATCTACATCATGCTTCACGAACCATGCCTTCACATAATTACTCAATTTTTCTGGGAAGTCCTTCATAATACGTGGACCACGGTCAAATAATTTTATCTTTAAATCTGCACGACTTTCACGAAGCTCACTTGCAAGCTCAATCCCACTTAAACCAGCCCCTACAATTCCAACTGTAGAGCCTGCTGGTAAACCACAAAGTGCTTGGAAGGTTGCACGTGATTTCGCCATTGTCTGAATGCTATATGTGTACTCCACTGCCCCTGGTACACCGTGATATTTATCTTCACAGCCAAGGCCTACGACTAAATCATCATATTCTATACGTTGCCCATCCTCTAGAATGACTACTTTTTCTGCACGATCAATATTAACGACTTCTCCATATACAGCCGTTAAACGTTCATGCTCCGGGAAGCTTACACGAATTTCTTTATCTGTTGAAGTCCCTGCTGCTAATGCATAAAATTCTGTTTTTAAACTATGGAAAGGGGCTCTGTCTACTAGCACGATTTCCGTGTCTAATGGAAGATTGTTTGGTAATAACCGAAGCATGACACGCATATTACCGTAGCCGCCACCTAAAAGTACTAATTTTCCCATAATAGTCTCCTTTTATACCTCTTATAATAATTGTTCACAAAGTATCCACAAATGAGTATAACCGATTGTGAGATGTTTCACAATATAAGAATGCAATTTTGTGAAAGATTTCACAAAATAAATGATTACCTGCCTTTTTCGAACGGTTTTTGAGGTATTTGCACTTTTCAACTTAACGTTATAGCCTGAATCTTCAGTGCTATTATTTTTTTTTTGAAAATTTAAAAATAAACATTAATTTTATTATCATATTCCACTTTCACCCTAAGGTAAACTTAAATCATTGACGAATGTTTTAAAAGCGAGTAGCATTACTTTGGTGAGGTGACATGTATGAATCCAATGGTTGAATTTTGTGTGAGTAATTTGGCAAATGGCTCTCAAAAAACGTATGAAATATTAGAGCGCGATCCAAACATCGACGTTTTGGAATATGGCTGCCTCAGCTACTGTACGAAATGCTCAGAATCCTATTATGCAATCGTCAATGGTGAATTAGTGGAAGCTGACTCTCCTGAAGCTTTAACAAAAGCCATCTATAAATTTATAGAAGAAAATCCCTTATGGTAGACGATAAAGAACGTCTATAATAAATGTGAACATATGAAAAGGATGTTATGCCAAGATTTCGACATAAACATCCTTTTTTATTTTATTCAATTAAAGCCTCCATAACATATGTTGGCTGCTGTTCTTTCTCTAACACACTACTTGTTGGTGTCACACCAGTATTAACATGAATAGTATCACAACCAAAACGAATACCACACATAATATCTGTATCATAATTATCGCCAATCATGACCATCTCATCTTTTGTAAAGCCGTGTTCAGCAGCAATCATTTCAAGCATAGCAGGTGATGGCTTACCAATATAAATTGGTTCAACATCAGCAACCTCCCCTACTAAACGAGCAAACGACCCGTTACCAGGAAGAAATCCATATTCTGTCGGAAACTTTATATCCTGATTTGTTGCAATAAACACTGCACCATTTTGAACAGCAATCGTTGCCTTGGCAAGTGCCATATAATCCAAGGTGCGGTCAATGCCCATAACAAACACCTCTGGCTCTTCCTCAATAGTCTCAATACCTTCATTTAATAACGCTTTACGAATACCATCAGAGCCCATCATGGCAACTTTTTGACCTGGGAAGTTGCGCGCAATATATTTGGCTGTCACCAATGCACTCGAGTAAATATGTTCAAGGGGTGCATTTACACCAATGGCGATTAAAGCCTCCTGCAGCTGCTCTCTAGTCTTAGATGAATTATTTGTAACATAGAATGGCTCAATACCAACTTGCTGCAAACCTTGAATAAAAGAAATCGCAGAAGAGATACCCTCTTTCCCACGGTAAACTGTGCCATCTAAATCAAAGCAGTATGCCTTATAGTTTTTCATTGATGATCCTCTGGCAAAAATGCAGATACTGGGCCAAGTTCATTTGTTAAGTAACTATTCACGGCTGGCGAGAACTGCTTTAATGCAGGTAGATTTGCTGTTAACACATCGATTACTTCCTGATTATCGACCTCTATAAACTCACGAACAAGCATTTTACGTAAGCCAACAACTGCTTTTAATGAAGCTTCCATTTCAGTTGATACAACTTTTTCATCGATTAAAATATCAATAATATCCTCATAGCTTCCTGGATCACGCATAATGAAGCCGTCAATCATTAAGTTCCCTACATCCATCATCGACTCCATTATGTTGTGACCAATACGCTCGATTGCTAATTTTTTAATATCATTTTGCAGCCAGTTATCTTCTGTCTCTATAATAGCTAATAGTCCATCTAAGTACTGTAAATTTTTTGTGATTTTATTACGATCTACAAAATACACAAGGAAAGCCCCCATTCAAATCTTTAAAAGTTGATAGTCTTTTCTCTTCTATAGTACCATATCTATAGGACTGGAAGGAGATTAAAAGATGGAACGTTTTTTTTTATATGATGATGTAGAAGATACGAAAACACGCTTTGTCAGTTTTGCAGGAAAAAAACTTCGTTATGATTTAGCTATTTTGCAATCGGGTCGTTTTTTTGGTAAGGTGCTTGTCATGGATATTCAATTTGGACGCTTCGCCATTATTGGTCCAGACGATATTGAAGAGCCTGGCTACCTTGAGCATGTTTACAATCGTTCAGAGGAAGATACTGTCGAATTACGGGAATATTTACGTGAATTATTAAATTAGTACCCTTTAAAATAGGATGTTTTTTTGTGAGAGTGATTTAAGAATTGACTACAAAAAAATTCCGCTTTCTATAAGCATTGAGCATGTATTGCAGAAGAATAGCGAAATTTTTTTGTAACATTCTTAAAATTAATTGATACATCAGCCTAAGCTATACATCATTATTCAAAATAGAAGGATTATCTTTATTTCGCGGTTTATCCTTATTTTCATTATCATTTTGCTTTTTGGCTTGTTTATTTTGCCCGATAACTCCTAAGTCGTCGACACTAATATCAAATCCATACCCATATTCTTCACGGTCTACTGTTTTTTTATTATTCTTTTCTTTAGTCAAGTTCATCACCTCCATTTAATAAATTATCCTTTTTTATATGATTTATACGTAACTCCTTTTGCATCTTCAATCATCCAATTAGCAGCACTTATTAAATCCGGAAAAATTGCATCTGCTAATGGATCCTTTTCCCCTAAAAACACACCCTTAGTCCCTGCACGTTTTCCTGCTATAATATCCGTGTCCGTATCGCCCACCATATAGGATTTAGATAAATCAATATTATACTTTTCCCCAAGATCAACGATTAGTTTACTATTGGGCTTGCGACAGTCACAGCCCGACTTTGGCTTATGTGGACAATAGGCTACCTCGTGTATAATGGCACCATCCTTTTTCAATTCCTTCATCATATGCTCATGTATTTTTTGAAGCTTTGACTCTTTCATATACCCCAGTCCAACCCCGCCTTGATTGGTCACGACAAATATATAGTCAAAGTACTTATTTAACTTTTTTATAGCTTCTGGCACACGCGGCAGAAAATATAAATCCTTAGGCTTATTCACAAACTTCACACGATTTGTTAACACCTCATTGATTACACCATCACGGTCTAAAAATACAGCTTTTTTCATCTTAGCAACACACCTTTAAATATTAATTATGCCTCGGCATAATTGAGTCCGGAATCGGCTTTGTGCTTAGGCCTGCGTGATGCAGGTCAGTTAGCCGTTATCGCATGGATGCGATGATTTTAGGCTAACATCCTTTATTAACTCCTTTCCGATTCCGTGACATTCGCCAGAGGCTTTGGGCCAACATGATGTTGGTCACTCAGTCGTTGCCACAGGACGTGGCGTTCTTAGACTGAGTTCCTCTATTTCAGCAAGTGTTTGGACACCCTCTGAAAAGCAGCTTAAATTCGCATTCCCCTATAGAGGCGGGAGACTTCTGCTGAAAGAAGTTAAATATACATTTATTAGTGTGCCCCAAATTCCAAAAAATCATCTTTTACAAATTTAAAAAACCTGATGCAAATGACATCAGGTTTCATGTTGTTGAAATACTATTATGTCAATGAAATCAAAGTGACAAATTAAAAAGTATAGCCCTTTTTCAAAACGAGGGGTTGATTTCCGTTCCGACTGAGTGCTTTCCTGGGGGC
>NZ_JBYTBB010000110.1:0-10532 GCF_058788755.1 Lysinibacillus sp. FW301-JW8 | reverse complement strand
GCGGCTCGTCGCTCGCCCACAGGAAGCCTTGCTCTGCGCGAAAGCGAAGCGTCAGCGGCAAAGCGAGTAGCCTGGAATGAAAATCACCTTCATTTTGACTAAATATTCACAAAGGATCCTTGACCATTTTGATTTTCTACACTATGAAAGGAGTATATCCCTGATACTCCTTTTTATTTTGTCAGTAGTTGATTTCATCCAATAATTACTTATAATATAAAGATACAAATCAACCTATTACATCATTGAGGTGCATGTTTTTATGTATTTTGGAATTATTCCTCTTATGCTTTTCATTATTTTTCTCATTTCTTATTTGAAAGATCCTAGAAAGATTATTAACGGCCTGCTATTTAATCTTTTTGTCTGTTCTTTTCTTTTATTCTGTGTTCTCGCATCCTTAGCATCTGATCAATATTTATTAAGGATGATTGTAATTATTCCGCTCATCGCTCTAATTATCCTCATTCCCTTTGCAATTTTAGCTTTAATGTTTGGTTTATTTTTAAATGCAAGAGTGTTAATGAAACGAGAGGGAAAACGTTTGGCTAATTCTTTAACATTACTTGTAGCGCTGGGCATTTTATTATTTATATTACTACCGATTATATATCCAGCAAGCTTATTCTCAATCCACCTCCAACCGATTTTTGGTGGGATATCTCTTATAACATTTTATTTTTTTATTCACTTGTCTAATTTCTTATCAGCCTATTTTCTGTACCAATTCAATCGACCAAAGTTAAATCAGGATTATATCATTGTACTGGGCAGTGGCTTAATTAATGACAAGGTACCACCACTTTTAGCTAGTAGAATTCAGAAGGCCATTGATTTCTATCATAAACAGGCAGCAATTACCTCACCACCAACAATTATCTTTTCTGGTGGACAAGGTTCTGACGAGAGTCTTCCAGAAGCCGAGGCAATGCAAAAATTCGCAATTGGAAAAGGTATTCCTATCGAGCATACATTGCAAGAGAACCAATCTGTTAATACATATGAAAATATGTTATTTTCAAAACGGATAATGGATGATAACAAACAAGGTAAGGTCTATAACAGTATTTTTACGACAAATAATTTCCATCTGTTCCGTGCAGGCATCTATGCAAGACTTGCAGGTTTAAACAGTCAGGGCATTGGCTCGAAAACGGCCTTTTATTATTGGCCAAACGCGATGATTCGTGAATATGTTGCCATTGTTGTGATGGGGCGAAAAAGACACATGAAAATCGTCGGGCCTATTCTCGGCATCTCCATCCTATTTTCCTTACTTAGTTTTTTCTTTATATGATTTATATTGTATGGATTCGTGGCACGACTGCATTGAAAGTGCCACGAATCCATTTATTTTTTATTTTTTCACAATACATACTTCTTCATTTGCTGCTCATGAACCATTTTCATATAGCTATATTTACGAGGATAGCGTTCTTTCTGCAGTATCTTATAAAGGACGGATTGACCTTCCATGTAACAAACCGCATATTCACAATTATCATAAAGTCTACGTGATAATTGTTTTACTATAGAAATACCTTCCTTTGTGCTCATTCTCCATCCAAACTGAATCATATCCAATTGGTCATATGGATCACGATAGGTATCGAGAACAATACATCTATCTTGTTGGTCCTTATTTGCAAATACCAAAACATCTCCTGTATTAACGGGTTGTTCAAGAAAACGTTCGTGTATATCCTCTATGGGCAGTTTAATGTCAAGCACATCCATAATAGCCTGAAAATTCGAATGAGGTATACATTCATCACATATCTCATCTGGATATTCAACCAATTCCGTAATTGAAGCCATTATCCAAAATTCATATGTCAATTATCATCACTCCATGTAGCTTTTTATTGTTGTAAATTGCTGATTTCTTGTTCAATTCTATGAATAAGATCGTTTAAGTTTGATTGCCATGCATGCCAACTTTTAGACTCGTGCCATAACTCTACAATCTCTCTACTTCCATGCTCATCTGGCACCTCATCTCTAATATCTGTCAAATATCTTATGATAAATGTTAAAGCACCCTCATCAGCTGTCAAAGATTGGTCGTTTCCACATTTACTTTCGTCACTAAGAAATTTACCTGTATCGAGATAGGTGATATAGATTTCTGCTAATGCCATAGCGCTAACATCGTAAAAAAAGTCGATGTCCTTAAAGGTATCTCCAAAAAAGCCATCATTTTTCATCGCCTTGACAATGTCAGTTAACGATAAATAATTTGAATTTATTTGATTTTTGATATAGTCCTGTAAAAAGCCAACTATATCTAATCCCTCATCACTTTCTAATGCTTTGTAGCCCCATGCTCCCATATTATTGCTCCTCCCTTAATTTGATATCTAAAGAAACCATACCCACGGCTTCAGCCCATCAGAATATTGCTCTTTTTTACAAATAAGAGCCAAAATAGAACTTCATCTTTTCTAGCGAATAACCATCTTGTCCTCTCCAAGTAGCCATTGACATAAAATCTTTTATTCGTCCATGCTACTTGCGATAATCATCCTTAGATACTTGTAAACCTGCATAAACCCCAGATTTCCATAACAAACATCCCGTTCGACTTGAAAACATCCTTCCAGCGCTTCTCAAGCTGTCTAGCTGCATCCGTATCTTGACAAGATTCTACTACCTCTAACATCTGTTTTAAAATAGCTATATCTTCCTCACATACAGTAAATGCCTCTTGTTCTTTCGCTAAACATTCTAAGTTGAGCAAGCAATACAGCAGCCAAATTAAGCGAACACCGCCCCATTTGATTCGTTCAAAATTTAGCACATTCAAATCTTCATTAATATATGCTTTATTAGACATCACTTTATGTTCATTACATAACCACATGCACTATAGGATACCAATTCTACAGGTCACTCATCATGTTGGCCGCTATCTATTCCATTTGATTTGCCCTCTTTGATTAACCCATCCATTGTAGTAATTTCTCTAGCTCATTCTTAATTGGTGCCGCCGCTTGATTCACACTCTGTGCTAACTTTTTGGAATTGCCAAATAGTTGATATAAAACAAATTCACGCTGGTGGTCTTCTTTATTTTCTAGCTCTTGTATAAGTGCCGAAAGTAGTTCCTGTTCCTTTATTTCAATGCCCTTAAGTGGCTTAACGGATTCATTTGCTCCAAGTAGAATAGCTACAAACACAGGCATGAGCTCAACTGATAGGGCATGTGCTTCTACAAAAGCCTCTGCATAATAATTCTGCACAGACTGATGCTCTGTATCAACAATTGCCATATAGCTTTGAACGAGAGGGAAATAGGCATTACTGTATAACCCTAAACCAAAGACCGCATAGGTTCCAGGCATAGCTGATTTTTCACTAGGCTCTACATCCTGATACCATGCAAACTCCTTTATAGCTAACTGTGTATAGTTCGCCAGCAATGGATAAAGGCTAGGATACACAAGACAATTTGCAAAAAACTGATGCAGCTTTGATTTAGCTAACTTCTTTATAGGAAGAAAATTTTTCACTTTGGTTTTTAAGGTCAGCTTATAGCTCTTTGGGAAGCCTTCCTGCAAAAGGTCTATTATGTAATAGAGTGCTTCACGATAAGCCGTTTCCTCCTCTGACATTATCCGTATATCAATTGTTTGCAAAATATCATTTGCTTGTCCTTGAAAAATATCACTCTTTCGTGTACTTTCAAAACGGTCGCTCCCCTGCTGTAAATAATCCGCTGCTTGTTGAGAGCCGAGCTGTTTAGCAAGTTCAAGGTATTGCAAACGAGTAGCAGGTTCTTTTTGACCGATTTTCAACGCAACATACAGAAAAAAATCTAGTTTTTCCTGCTCAACCTGCTGGGGAGTGTCCTCGTTTTTCAGCCTCCATTCATTTATATAATCTCCAGTTGGTACAAAATACTGCTGTAAAAAAAGCTTTTCTGCCCAATGTTTAAACGCTCTATTATAATGATAGATCCACTGGTCTAAACGCTTCTTATTGGCATGATGCTTTTCTTGTAGTCGACAAATAAGTGGTTCGATATCATCTGCTGTTTGGTGAAAAAAATAAGGATTCACCAAATGCCGCGCAAAGAAAAATTCATCATTGTCACTTGGGCGTACAGGTAACTCAGCCATAACCTTTGTTTGAATAAATGTTGCTAGCTCCTGTTTCATTAGCTGTAGCTTGCGGTCATTAAGCAGCTCCTTTTGATATAAGACGGTCTTATCATGCTCAAATTCGAGTACCACCTGAAAAGAATAATCAAAAAATCGAGAACCATATTGCTCTGATTGAAACATCGTCTCTATTTTTGTACATAAAGCGAAAAAAAGCTCCTCAACATGATTAATTTCTGTAAATTCCTGTATGTATGGACCTACTTCCACCTTATAGGCACTATCACTCCAACTAAATGGCTCATATACATCAATATAAATGGAACCGTAATGGCTTTTTTCTTTTTTCCATGAAACTTTTAGATAGTTAAATACGCCTGCTTGGAGTTGGCTCCAATCTTTAAGCGAGCTTATTCTTTTACTTTCTTGCTGATAAACAGCAGTTAGTTTTTCCCATACATCCGTTAGAAAATGCTCTACATTCTGCTTCAAATCACACAATCTCCCTTCCATACTTAGAGAAAAATCTCTCGCTAAAAACCATAATTTTAGCGAGAGACTGATCTTATCCGATTGTTTTCACAACCGCTCCTTCTTGATTTTTAATATGCGTTTTCAAAATTTGAAAGCTGACACCAACTAAAGAAGTTAATTCAAATTGACTTTCTTGCGGCACTAGCTTTTGACTTAGCTCGTCAACCGCCGCCCTGTTCAATGTAATCGTAATTTCTTGTCCATCCTCATGATAGCCTACTTGATCAGCCGCTTTAAACATAATCGTTATATTTTGACCAACTAAGCTAAGACTTCTGCCTTTTAAAATTCGTCCACGCAGTAATTTACTTATGACATCTGCTTGCTTAGCCCCTAGCTGGATGATATGTGATTGTTTGTTAAAACCCATTTCCTCCACTTCCCATGCCAGTTGACCTACAAAAAGAAAGCCAGTATTGGAGCCCTCCTTTTCCATTCCCTGTTCAACTGCCTCTGCAATTTGAGCATTTTGTAATAAAGAAGCTCGCGTTAAATCAGTGATATAGCTTGGTATTTGCTGGATGCCCGCCTGTAGCATACCGAGTGTATTCCACGTCTGCATCGCTTCTAGCTCATCCTCTGTAATGCCAACCATTTGGAGAAACGCCATCTTGCCATTTGGCGTAACAATTTCAGCCAGCTCAGGATCTTGCGTAAAGGCCAGCGCGGTTAATTGTGTATCTGCATCAAGACAAATGGGACCATTTGCATCCAAATAATCTCCTGCTCTAAAAACATTGCCACTATTAAAAACATATCTACCCATATTTTGTAGTAAATTTAAGGCCCAAGCAGGTGGCTCGTTCTCGTTACGCACCAATCGAAATGTCAATTCAAATCCATACCCGCTGTATTCCTCATTTTCAAATTCTTTTTCATATAATTCCGAGAAACCATATGTAACAAAATGCCAATGTGGAATCGGTTTTTCACTTTTATAGGCACTTATCCCATCCAAAGGATCCTGTCCACCTAGTGAATAAGGAATCAATGTTCCGTAATGCATTGGCTCCTGCTCACCGTACACCTGTACTAGTACTTGATCAATCGCATCCCAACCAACCGCTGTAACTTCTTCACTCATCTACGCATCCTCCTCGATGTTGTTTCACTTTAAAAACATACTAATCTAGTATTCCTATGATACCAATTTTATGGTAGCTCTTTAACAGGAATAGGACTCATTTTCAGCTTTCCAGCATCTAGGTTTATTTTCATTCCGAACGAGGTAAATATTACTAATAAATTACGCCCTAGCGTAATTGCGTCTGGATTTTTTTCGAGCTCGCTCGAAAAGCTCCTCTTCAAAATCCGTGACATCTGCCAGGGGCTTTGGGCCAACAGATGTTTTTTGTGCGAAAACGTAGTGCTAACGCAGCGGCAGCAACACGATGTTGGTCACTCAGGCGTTTTTACCAGGATGTGAAGATTTTTAGCCTGAGTTCCTCTATTTCAGCGGCCATTTGTACGCTCACTGAATAGGAAAAAACCGCATTCATCTCGCCACTAGAGGTCGGAATATTTTGCTGAATCAAGATAAAAAACTCAGGCAAATCATCAAGTTCTGTGATTGCCTGAGTGAGGAATTTAATTTTATGGTTTGCTTGAATAGCTCTCTTCAAAATTCGTGACATCCGCTAGGGGCGGGTGTTTGTATGCCTGCTGAATCAAAAGAATTAACAAGACTACGCACTCGTAATTATTTCTCTTTAGCCATACAACATAGCTGGCGTTCGCACATTATGTAAATAGTCCGCAATCTTTCCAGCATATACCTTTTCCAAATATGGTAATTGAGCAATACAGTGTGGCGTCATTAAAGCTGGGTTTTGATAAATCTTTAAACCTCCGACCTTTAATAGCATTGCTACAAACTGTGAGCAAAAATAAGCACGCTCTCTGCGAACCTCTTTTTGCATCATCACCCCAAAAAGTCCAATAAAGTTATATTTATAGCGATCTCGATTCCAATACATATAACGGACAATTTTCATCATTTCTAAGTATTGATAATGCGAAACTCTGCAACGATAGATGACACAATCTGCTGTCTCAAATAGTCCTCTTTCTGCATTTTCCCGCAAAAAACCACCACTTAATGGATTATTTAGCTGCCTTCGCCCAAAGCTGTACATATCAAAAAGCTCTTCATCAAACGCTATGGATGCATGATTCATTTCTTTCCCAGTATACATCCCGATTGCCTTCGATAATAATGTACCTGTTTTTGTTAGTACTATGTAAATGGTGTATGACATTTCCTCACCTACTTCAATATTCTTTACTACTACCAATACGTTTTAAATCTTCAAATGGTTTCGTTAATTTCCTTATATTATAAGTATAAAAAGGTAATCTTAAATTTTTCCTTAGTAGAATCTGAAGAATTTCTTAATTTTTAGCATGATTTTCTCGTCAAGCGAATAGGCTAGCTATAACTACTAAATCTTTACCTTAATAGATTTTATTTTTATTTATATGAATTTTGTTATGAGCTTATGTGGGGTACATATGGTATTCAGAATATTTTTTACTCGAATACAATAAAAAATCACTCATTATTTTTGAATGAGTGACCTTCTATTTAAGACTTCTTATCAACATCCTCTTTGAATGAATTCGATATATTTGCAAGCTCTTTATCAAGATGCTGTTCCAATTTGACATAAACAAAGCCCCCGTCCCTAAATGAGAGACGAGAGCTATAGAAAAATAGTCTAGGTGTATCTATCAAGAATGTCAACATCTTTCTGCATAAAAGTTAAGCGATTGTATTCTCAATGACAATGCCTGCAGAAACAAGATTGACAGTATTAGCAATCGTATCGCCTACTGGACAATGCGCTTCAATAATTTTTTTAAATTCTTCTACCTTCTCTTCCGATGCACTTGTTTCAATATGGAAAGTATATCGAATCGTTAAAAATCCAGGTCTTACATCAGAATTTCCTAAAAAACCATCTATATCAAGGTCTCCCTCTAATTCAACCCAAAAATTTTTTAGGTCTATGTTCAATTTATTTGCGTAAATTCTTGCGACTATTGACTGACACGCACCTAATGCAGAAAGAACAAGTTCTACAGGATTTGCACCTTGGTCATCTCCGCCTAACTCTTTTGGTTCATCTATTATAATTTTATGTCCTCTTACATTGGCCTCTACCAATACTTTATCTTTTAAATATGTACTGGCCTTAAATGTTGTTACTGTCATCTTATCTCTCTCCTTTTAATCCTTATTAAATTTATAAGAATACATTTATTTTATCCTACTTGTAACTCCCTCTTTAGTCAACACTTTTTTCAAAAAATTAATAATTTTCAATTCCTTTATGTATACAAAAATGACGAAGCAACTCTATGGTCACTTCATCATATGCACTACTTTAAGAATGCTATAGCTGACTACAATAAGTTGCAGCCGAACTAATCAATCATTATGCTACTCTTTTTGTTTGGTATATTGCTCTTGATTAGAATTCTTACTTTGCTCTTTTGTAAGATTATTCTCCTCACGTACATCTAAATCATCAGGACTCAAATCTTCTGTAAATTCCTCTTGATTTAATGCTCTTTTTTCTTGCTTTTTGTCAGTCAAAATAATCACCTCCAATCTATAATTTTTCCCTTTTGAAGTAATTTATACTTGTTCGAATTGTAATAGTTGGGGGATTAACATAAAAGTTTTATGTAGTTCATAGGAAGGAGTTGAAAAGCCTACAAGCATTAATTAAAATAAACAAGATTTAATAAACTAGGGAATCCCAATCTAAAATTTCTGTATAAATATACTTCCATCTGATTGTATTTCAGCATAAAATACTTCTTCAATATCATTTATATTAGCCTTTTTTAATTCATTATTTAACCAATCTATACTTTTGCCAACTTCTAATAAATTTCTCAATAATAACTTTCCATCTGTAATGATTTCTATAGGTATAAAAACTGGAGTTGTAGGATAAATTTTAAAATCTCTTTTTTGTACCTCTTGAAACGCTGGTTTTTTGAGAATGCTAAGTGTACCATTTGGTTCTAAAATAGCATAATCTATTTCTGCCATTGAAAAAATTTGATATTGTCTAGTCATCATTGTTAAGTCATCAATATTAATACCTGTTCTTTTTAATGCTTTTCTGTCTATCTTTCCATGCTTTATGACAATTGTAGGCTGACCATCTAGGATTACTCTAATTTTCCCTGATTTAAGACTGATAAAACCAATAATTGTAGTGAGTAAACACCAAATTACAAGACTGAGCAAATCTTTTAAATAATCTTTCGTACTAAGAACAATCATGTTTGCAGCAATGGAGCCTATTGTTATTCCTGTAACATAATTAAAAAAAGTCAGCTGACTTAATTGTTTTTTACCTAAAAAACGAGTCAAGGTTAGAAGAACAAAAAAAGTTATAATGGTTTCAATAGCTATTTGTAGGTAGCTTACATCTTTCATTTTTTCACTCCTATCTATTTCATAGGATGCTTAAAATATTTAATTAAATACGCAAAAAATCCAAATACTCGAATCTAATAATTGTCATTTGCTAATTCTGTTCAAACTCGTTAATGTAATTTATAATAGTTAAAAATGTACATAGATTGGAGTTGATTTACATGATGTTTTCTCCATTATTTGAACAGGATGTACCAACAATTCTTCTTCCTTAACGGTAGAGGAGTTTTTCTCCGTTAAGGACATAGATTTCTATGAAAAACGGAGGAAAAAACATGAATAATAAAATAATAGGTGCCCTTTTTTTATCGCTCGCAGCCAGTATTTGGGGGGCAATGTATGTTGTCGTAAAAGTAGTCGTAGAGGTTGTTCCACCCTTGGAACTTGTATGGATTCGTTATGTGATTGCTGTAATCACACTTGCTACTATTGGTATCTGTATGAAGCAATCATGGTCTATAGCTAAAAGAGATTGGCTAATGATTTTCCTTGTTGGTCTGATCGGTAATACAATCTCGATTGTCACACAGGAAATGGGTACAATGCTTTCTACTGCTCAAATGGGTGCTATTATTACGTCGACTACGCCTGCTTTTATGGTCCTGTTTGCACGCTTTATTTTGAGAGAAAAAATTACATTAAAAAAATGTCTTTCCATTGTTCTAGCGACGATCGGTGTTGCCATTATTGTTGGGAATGGACAAATTGATGTTAGCCAGCAATTAGGCGGCTTTTACTTATTAGTTGCTGCGTTGACTTGGGCATTTATGTCCGTGTTAGTGAAGAAAATTCCCCAGCAATATTCGCAGATTGTTATTACCACTTATACATCTATGGTGGCTGTGTGTTTACTGACGCCCATTGTTCTTCCTAGAATAAAGTATTTAGATGTATCGAGTATTTTGCAGCCAACAATTTCAGGCGGATTAATTTATTTAGGTATTGTTTCTACAGCTGGCGGTTTTTTATTGTGGAACAAAGGGCTTCAATTAATGAATGCTTCCAGTGGAGGATTATTCTTTTTCTTCCAACCAGTCGTCGGAACCTTTTTAGGCTGGCTACTGTTAAATGAAACAATTGGACTTTCTTTTTGGCTCGGTACAATGTTAATTTTTAGTGGTGTTTTTCTAGTGATTAAAGACGAATAATAAGAAAATAACCTATATAAAGGATATTGAAAAGGCAGATAACATAATCTCTGCCTTTTCAAATTCACCAACTCATATTGTCTAGAATTTAATGTGAATATCTTCATTCTTTTATTTTTCCTACCACTCCTCTCTTTTATCTCTTTCATAAAAAAATACAATTCTATTCCATTCGAGGGAGAGTATAATTAAAGTTAAAGCTCAACTCAACTATAGGGAGCATTCCTGTTAGAAACGTTTTCGGGGACTTGAAATAAAAAAAGCCCTCTTGTATGATGCTTGAGTATCAAC
>NZ_JBYTBB010000109.1:0-10621 GCF_058788755.1 Lysinibacillus sp. FW301-JW8 | reverse complement strand
AACGGAAATCACCTTCATTTTGACTAAATATTCACAAAAAGTCCCTTGACTATTTAATTTTTCAACACTATGAAGAGGAGCCATCAATAATGATGCTCCTCTGCTTTTTTTATTCTGTACTATCGTTTTCTTCATTTGGAACGACAGGATCGGTCGGTGGTGTAGGTGGTTGACCACCGTTAGTAGTGCCATCATTGGTGTTGTTACTACCATTATTGCCACTACTGCCGTTATTACTATCAGGGTTGCCATTGCCACTGTTATTACTATTTCCATTACCATTTCCATTGTGATTGCCATTATTACCATTGCCATTACCTTGATCAGGTGTCGTTGGCTGTTCTAAATCAGGCTCATTCGGAGTATCAGGCTCTAGGTTTTCATCTGGCATACTTGTCACTTGGAAGGAGGCTGTACCTGGCTCACTTCGTGTACCGTCCACAATAGCGACGACAGAAATCGTGTAATTGCCATCCTCTAAATTGTTTGCAACTGTTAGGCCTTTGCTTTCTGTTGTCCCAAGAGAAATTGTTTCCCCGCCTTCACGTGTAGCTGAGACCTCAAAGGTAGTTGGCAATGGCTCGTTTGTTTCTGGATTCAGAATTGCATCATGTTCCCAAGAAATATTGATTGATTGAGCGCCTAAATCTAAATTTGCTGAAACATTATAAGGTGTTGAAAGTTCAGGTGCCTCGTACTCATTCGAAACTTCCGTAGGCTCTGTGCCACGAATAAATAGCTCAGTTTGACGTTTGTTATTTGGTGTGAAATCACTTGCTAATTTCAGCGGTTTTGAGCCTGCCTCAATTGTAACCTCTACAACAGAGCTTGGTTTTTTGAAACGAGGTGTTTCAACATTCGCCGAAATTTCTTTCATTATTTGCTTAAATAGATGTTGTGGTAAACGACGTTCATCCCAAGTTGTGATAGGGTCGAAGTGTTTTTCATAACCGCTCCATATGGCGATTGAATAGTTAGTTGTATAACCTGCAAACCATGAATCTGGCACACTTGTGTTAGGTAAGTTGTATTTATCAAAATCAGCTTTTGAATAGTTAGTTGTACCCGTTTTACCTGCAATATCTAACCCAGAAACATTGGCAGCAGTACCTGATGCATCAGGCTTATTGCCAACTACATCACGTAGCATATCTGTTACCATGTAAGCTGTGTAATCACTCATCGCAACATCAGACTTTGGTGTATAATCCTTTGTTGTTTTACCATCACGGTAAACAATTTTTGATATTGCATGAGGATCAGTGTAAACACCATTATTACCGAATGCTGCATAGGAAGCTGCCATTTGGATAGGAGATATGGCAATATCCCCACCACCAATCGCATCAGATTCATAGACGTTTTTCGCCTCAATACCTAAACGACCAATGAATTCCTGCGCCTTATCAGGACCAACCTCTTTTAAAGCTTTTACAGCTGGAACGTTTCGGGAAGCATATAATGCCTTACGAGCTGTCATAGCCCCCATATATTTACCATCCCAGTTTGTAATGGTTTGCTGAGTTCCTGTGTATTTCATAGGTTCATCCACAAGTGTTTGACCTGTTGACCATTTTAAATATTCGATTGCTGGACCATAATCCAATAATGGCTTCATAGTAGAGCCTGGTTGATTTTGTGTTAAATCGTCTGCATAGTTCCAACCACGATTGCCATAATTGCGTCCACCACCGACTGCTTGAATTTGACCAGTTTTAGTATCTACAACAGCTACACCGGATTGAATTTTTTCTGTTGGGAAATTACTATCATCATTCATGATGTTTTCAACAATTTGTTGAGCATTTGGATCAAGTGTTGTGTACACCTTAATGCCTTCTGCCATTGCAGTACCATCACCGTTTTTCTCTAATTCATTTAGGACGATATCAAGGAATGCATCATATTTAGAGCCAGCAAATTTTTGACGTGTTGTATCATCGGCTAAGCCTGCTTGAACGTCTACTTTTTTTGCTTCTTCCATTTCTGCTTTTGTAATTTTACCATGTTGATACATTAATCCTAAAACAGTATTACGACGCTTCTCTGCAAGCTCAGGATTTTTTAATGGGTCGTAAGCATTTGGACGCTGTACTAAACCTGCAAGTAATGCTTCTTCATCTAACGTTAAATCTTTTAAATCCTTACCATAGAAATATTGAGCGGCTGTTCCAAAGCCGTATACACGACCTGACATAAGCATTTTATTAAAGTACATTTCAAAGATTTCTTCTTTTGAATATTTACGCTCTAATTGAAAGGCAAGCCAAGCCTCCTGTGCTTTACGTTTTAATTTTTTCTCGTTTTGTAAAAAAGAGTTTTTCACAACCTGCTGTGTTAAAGTTGAAGCCCCCTGTGATCCAAAACCATCACGGAAGTTGGCAATAATTGCCCCGCCAAGACGATAAAAATCCATACCATGATGCTCGAAAAAGCGTACATCTTCCGTAGCCAGGATGGCATTGATCATATCCTCAGGTATATCTTCATATTTTATATATTTACGGTTTTCTGCACCAATTGTTGCAAATAGATCACCATTTTTATCAAAGAACTCAGAAGAAACAGGATCCTTCAGTAATTCTTCCTTTAGCTCAGGTGCGCTACTAGCATAAAAAGCGAACATCCCAGCTCCTCCAATAAAACATGCTACCCCTATTGCCAACAGTGTTAAGAAAATGCGCTTAAACCATAATTTTCCAGATGATTTAGGTACTTTCTTTTTATTTTTTTGAACGAGAGCTTTTTGACGCTCACCGCGTGTTTGACGACGTTCAGTCATTCTACAATCTCCTCACTTTCAGAGCCATGGCTTTTTGCTTCAATGAGCTGCTGGATAATCGGTAAATAGTTAATACGTGGATAATAGCTTGTAGGAATTTCGAAAGCTTCTCTTTCAATCGTTGAAAAAGGTATCGATTTACGCTCACCATTCTCCATTGCTTGCCAGGCCTTTTGTAAAACTTCGTATGGCACAATAAAATATCGTTCAAAAGCTGAAAAACGAACGATAATAAAAGCCACACCATTTTGTTCCGTCACTTGCTGCATATGAGTCATTTGATGTAAGTGTATATTTTTTAAGGGAAAACTTGTTTTGGAAGCTGTTTCCTTTGCATCAAAATCAATATAATGCCCTTTCCAAACACCATTATAATCTGTTGTTGAAGGAGTTCGGAAGTATGCTTCGCGAATTACTGCAGCACTTCGTGATGGATACTCTACTTTGACGATTTGTACAGGAACAGGTTTCTTATGAATGATAGCAAATCGTCCTTTTATATAATAGTCGTTTGCTTCATTGATTTCATCCTCTAGTGTTTTCCCTCGATTACTAAAAGAAATTTCTTTGTTATCATCCTTTTTTGACCCATTTTGAAAAGCTCGATGTGGGGTATACAATTTCCCATTTGGATAACGAATTGTCACTTAGCTCACCCTCTATAATACTGCAATATTATATACAATAGTTTACCATGATTCAGTAGTAGTTCTCCACCTCTGGCTAGTTCAATCTATAGCAAGAATCTTACGACAAGAATCAATCAAGATAGTACACTTTCCGCCTTCTGGAGTCGAAAAGTTGTCAAAAAAAAGCTGTGCTTTCTACTCAAAATGCCAAAAAAACAGATAAAGTTTTCAACCAATTCTGTAGTAAATTTGTCCTCTCTATTTGCTCCAATCTAGCTAGAAGATTATTCAGACAACAGAGCCATAAAGATGTTTTAATAAAAAAATATCGAAATTCTTCTTCTTTCAGCTAACTTACGCTTTTTTTGTCATGCATGAAGGTAATTTTATACATGCGAGGAAATACATAAGTAAAGCAAAGGAGGCGTTGTATTGAATAAGTTAGAACAATTAGTTGCGCAGTTGGATCTGGTCAATCAATTACTTATAACAAGAGTGTCTTTGGAAAGCAATGCACATAGCATGCATTTTTTTATGCAACTTGAAGCTGTTAGCCAGAAAGTAAGCTTAGCAGAAAAGAACTGGCAAGTAAAGAATGCTTGTTCGCCTATAAGTAGTGAAAAATGATAGACTTTGGTACACTTATCTCATATGCAAAGTAACTCCCTCAATATGAGTATTTTAAATACAATATTTACCATCGTGTGTGAGTTGAGAGAGACATGCTATTATTATAATGAGCTTCATATACAACTTGCTTGTCATGTATCAGTACTACCATACATGCTGAAGGAGAATTTTTAAGTTCAAACGAGCAATGTATGTAATTGTTGTAATGAATGAGATGAGGTGCGAAATTGTTATTAATACAGCAAACTTCCATATTAATAGATGAATGTGAAAAAAGTGTTGCTCGCTTTTGGCAAATGCGTGAAGAGGACCGCACACCTGATTTTTATAAGGAGGTTAAGCCACATGCCGATGCGATTCATCAACTTTTAAAAGGGTGGCAACTGGATGCGAATTTGTGGATTCAAAAAAATAATCCAAAATATATGCATAGCCAACAAATTGCTTCTGTGGTGGAATCCATGGAGCAATTTGTTGTGCAATCTTTTTTTAAAGAAACAAGTAAAAAACGCTTTTTAGATGCTACTCATTCTACCTCCTTTACATTGAAGAATTTTGAACGAATCGTGAAGGAGGGAACAAAAGATGTTATCCAAAAAGAGAACCATCAATGAATTATTAAACGAGTGGAGATATGATGAAGAATTAAAAGAACGCATTTTACACTGGCAGACACTTGAAGGGCGTGAAGCAAAATATGCCCCTTTCCCTGGAAATTTACATCCTTCTCTAGTAAAGGCACTACAGGCAAGAGGTATCGAGCAGCTTTATACACATCAACGAGAAGCCTTCGATTTGGCGCAGAGTGGTACGTCCTTTACTGCTGTTACTCCAACAGCATCGGGGAAATCATATTGCTATCATCTTCCAGTTCTTCAAACAATATTAGAGAATAATAATGCTAGGGCTATTTATTTATTTCCGACAAAGGCTTTAGCACAGGATCAGAAGAATGATCTAAATGAGTTAATTGAACAAAGTGGAGAAGAGATATTAAGCTACACATATGATGGAGACACCGCACCTGGAATTCGTCAAAAGGTGCGCAAGGCAGGGCATATTGTAATGACAAACCCCGATATGCTCCATTCAGGAATATTACCACATCATACAAAATGGGTATCTCTTTTTGAAAATTTACAGTATATCGTTATAGATGAATTGCATACATATAAAGGTGTATTTGGTTCACATGTAGCCCATGTTATACGCAGACTCAAGAGGATCTGTGCATTTTATGGCAGTAAGCCAGTATTTATTTGTACTTCAGCAACTATAAAAAATCCAAAGGAATTAGCAGAACTTCTAACAAATGAGACCCATGTATTAATTGCTGATTCGGGAGCGCCAGTTGGTAAAAAAACGTTTCTATTTTATAATCCGCCTATTGTTCATAAAACATTTGGCGTGCGTCGTAGTGCTGTCTTAGAGGTAAGTGACCTAGCTAAAAGATTATACATAGCAGGTATTCAAACCATTATCTTTGCTAAAAGCCGTGTAAGAGTAGAAATGATAGTTACTTATTTAAAGGAGCTGACACGAAACAAACTGCTTGATGAATCGGTAAGAGGCTATCGCGGAGGCTATTTACCTTCTGAGCGAAGAGTGATTGAACGTGGTCTTCGAGATGGTACTATTCAAACAGTTGTTAGTACAAATGCTTTGGAATTAGGAGTCGATATTGGACAGCTTCAAGCATGTATTATGACAGGTTACCCAGGAAATATTGCAAGTGCCTGGCAGCAAGCTGGCCGTGCTGGTCGTCGGCAGGACGAGGCATTAATTATTTATGTAGCGCAATCATCTGCATTGGATCAGTATGTGGTCAATCATCCACTCTTTTTACTTGGTAGTTCACCTGAAGAAGCACGTATTTATCCCGAAAATATGTTAATTTTAATGGACCACTTAAAATGTGCAGCTTTTGAGCTACCTTTTTCCACACATGATGCATACGGAGAATATGAAATTCAAGAACTATTAGATTATCTAGCAGAAGAAGGCGTTGTTTTTAAAACAAGCGATAAGTGGCATTGGATGAGTGATCGTTTCCCTGCTCACGATATTAGTCTGCGCTCAGCTTCTCAGGAAAATGTTGTAATCATTGATATGACAATTCCCGCGCAAACAAAGGTCATCGGTGAAATGGATCGTCATAGCGCAATGACATTATTGCATGAAGAGGCAATCTATTTACATCAGGGCATTCAATTTCAAGTAGAAAAGCTTGATTGGGAAGAAAAGAAAGCTTTTGTCCGTGAAGTAGATGTCGATTATTACACAGACGCTAATCTAGCAGTTGAAATGAAAGTGCTAGAAGAAGATCGTAATAGAGATTATAAGGGGGGCACGATTAGCTTTGGTGATGTTGGCTTAGTTGCTCAGGCCACACTATTTAAAAAAATAAAGCTCAATGAAAAACATGATAATATCGGTTCGGGTCCAATTCATTTACCACCTGACGAAATGCATACTAGCGCGTCTTGGCTATCTTTTAATACGCCAAGTATTTGGTCAGAGGCGGAGTTAGATGCAGCTATGATTGGTGCGGCTTATGCCATCAATGCTTTTATTCCGATCTTTATTCAATGTGATAGTAGTGATATTGACGTTGTGCCTCAAATAAAGGCCACGCATAATGAACTACCAACATTTTTTGTTTATGATAAGTATCCTGGTGGTATTGGTCTAAGTGAAAAAGTATACGATTTATGGGAAGATTTATTAACAAAGACACAGCAACATGTCGCTAGTTGCCCTTGTAGTGTTGGTTGCCCTGCATGCATAGGCGCACAGGATACCTTGAATGATTCAAAAGGGTATGTTGTAAAATTGTTAAGCTATTTAGTGTCTAACTAAAAGGTATAACTCAGAAGAGGGGAGTATTGGGGTATTCCCCTTCTAAATATGAAAGTAATAGATGTACATTGTCGTGTTCCTTAAACTACCTACGTGGATTGAAACAACGCTTTAAATTTTCCTCACGTATAAGTTTGTCTATCATTTTCCTGTTTATGCCTGTGATTTTTTTGAGTTGACACCCTGATGCATTTGGATGTGATTTCAGGGCTTTCTTAATCATTTATTCTTTTCTCTCATATTTCAGGCCCCAACCTATTAGGCGCTAAATGTTTAAACGGACCAAACCATTCTTGGTATTTAACAAGTGTTATATGATTACTTTTGAAATGTTTCTGCAAATGTTCAAGTGAAACGTCTTTGTTTTTATTTTAAGTATGTTTTGAATGGTCTCATATTTTTCTTTTGCAGCCTCATACATTTCTCTTTCTTTTACAGCTTCCATCGTTTTGATGTCAATACTAATGTCCAGTGTGTTTCAGTTTCTTTTACAGTCATATTGGCATTCCTTTCATAAGAAAAGAGCTAGACAATAAGCCTGCTCTTTTCCGTTATTAATATTTTGCGCAAAATATTAATGATTTAGTAAGCAATAACATTTCGGAATATGTCTTTAATGTTGATAATGAAATCATCATAAAGTACTTTTCGTATTTTGTCATGTCGTGTGGTAGAAGGGGAAAGTACCTCAACCATGAAATCAGGTGCACATTTTGGATTAGCACCAAGAATACCATACTTATACTTCCTTTTCTTGTTTTTCGCCATTAAAGCAAGGTTAGTATGCATATAATTAAAAAATTAAAACACAAAATGCAATATTATTGAACAATTTGGGGAAGTTAGAGGGTTAGCACGTACGATAAGGGTTTGAGGTAATGCAAAAGGATGCTATCACAAAGTAAATATATGTAATTTTAATTGAAAACATAACATTTAAATAAAAAGGGTCATTTCCTAAAACGGAAGTGACCAAATGTTGTGATTTGAATTATCTTCTTTGAGGAAAAAAAGTTGTGAAGTTGTTATTTTCTTATGACATTCCTATAATACGTTTCATAAACAAATGAACTTGGGCATTTATCATTTAAAGGCAATAAAAAACTGCGACGATCGCCAACGCCACAGCTCAAATTAAATTGCAAAAGGAATGTATATTGCGGAAACAAAAAACCGGCAAAGGTTGCCGGTTGTGATGATATATTTAAACTTATTTTGTATTGTTTTCGTTTGCAAATCGACCAGAAGCAAATTTTTTGTTAGCTTCTGCCTGTTGGATTTGCTGTCTAATTTGATTAACATCAGTCTCGCTTCCGAATTCTTCGTTCATCGAGTTCGTTGAACCAGAAGCTTGTTTTTTGTTAGCTTCTGCCTGTTGGATTTGTTGTTTAATTTGATTAACATCAGTCTCATTTCCAAATTCTACATTCATTGCATTTGGAATTTTTGAGTTAAAGTTTTGATTGTTGTTTGCCATTGAAAATCACCTCCTGAAATTAGTTTGTACAGAAGGTGCTTAAGTATCCGTAATTTTTTTAACCAGATTTATTTAATATCATTTTTGTTGTAGAAACAATTAGAATCACTCGGTATAGTAGTAACCAATTTAAATGTTAACTTGGATATTATATAGTTTATTGCTTTGAAAAAATAAAAAAGCCGTAACAGCGAGGTCGTTACAGCTTCAAGTAGTGTGTGTGAAAAAATCTCATGACAACTTTATCATTTCTAAATTAAATCTAAATTATACCCATTAATTAAAAAAAGGACATTTTCTGTTTAGAAAGAGTGGTTAGAAGACGATATGTCTAATCTTTAGTTGAACATCATGTCAGAAAGAAAATTACAGGGATAGCGCGTGCGATAAATTTAGGGTAATACAAGAGGATGCTATCCCGAAGTAAATATATGTAATTTGAATTGAATTTATTACAACTAAATACAAAAGGGTCATCTCCTAAATAGAAAATAAACAAAAATGTGATTTGAAATGTTAGGTTATGAAATAAAAAAGTCGCAGGTTGCAATTCACTGATGACATTACTATATTATACAGCATAAATAGGTACACATTTGACACTTGATTTTATAAACTATAAAGGGGTCACCAGGCTGGGAAGTGACCCTTAAATCGGAAATATTAATACCCTGTATTCATGAAAGTAGCGCCGACAATTATTAGAAGTATAAATAGAACAACAATTAAGGCAAATGATGAACCATTACCATAACCGCCGCCGTTATTGCCACAGTTATTAATGCCACCAACATTTCCACCATAGTATCCCATAAAAACACCTCCTTTCTACAATATATAATATGTTAACTGTAGAGATGAAGTAGGGTGTTAAACCATTCAGTTGTAGGCGTTAAAAAATATATTTTTGTGAGATAAGTCAATAAAAAAAGGGTCACCTGGGATAGGAGTGACCCTTAATAAAAAAACTCGGAGGTGTAAGGCTAAATTAGCTTTACATTACTATTAATATGACGTGATAGCTGTGTTTGTATAGTGAATTGTCTATGAAATAGATTATAAAAATAAAAAAGCTATAGTGCATGACACACTACAGCTCAGAATTGGTTACCATTTACGGTTTGTCCTAAAGCATTATATCACAGATTAACAATACTACATTATAAAAGCATCAAGGTCTGGAATCAATTTATAAAAGGAAACAGTATTATTATTATCAATTAATTAGTAACCAAAATTTAAAAACTCATTGGTAGCAACTTGGATAACATCTTTATCATCTGAAGTAAGTTCTCCTAAGAAGTTAGACATACTATCACCTCCATTTAGAAATTATTCTAACCAAATTAAAAGATTGAAAATCAAGAAAGGTAACATGCAATTATAAGAAATTAACAAGCAAGGTAGGTGCAGCATATGAAATGGTTACAGGATTACCGAAGATTAGATGAGGAAACCACATACCTTGAACATAATTTAATTTACTCTAAAAAAGGGTAAAGCCAGTTGCATTCCACAGGGGATAGTACATTTTGAGTGACTATTATTTTAAACCTATTTGAGTTTTATTCATTAATTTACCGCCTTGGAACATTAACGATGCATTGGCACCTAAAGCTGTGCCATTATAGCTGTACATTACTACATCACCAGATTCAGAAATGACTGCACCCTCACCACCAAGAATTTCAAATACTTTTTCTTTTGTCATGCCATTTTCAAGCTTATTAAATTGGTCAAGAGTAATTTCGATATCAGATGTTTCCACTCCGATTTGTGCTTTATTGATTAGTTTACCACCTTGGAACATCATAGTAGAAGATGACAAGACACCATCTGTCTCAAATTCATACATTACGGTATGAAGAGGTTCACCAGCTGAACCTGTTTCAGAAAGAACTTTACCTTTGACACCAACAATTTTAACTACTTCTTCATATGTCATACCTTCTTTAACTTGTTTAAACTTTTCTTCAGTTAGTTTACCATTCTCCTCTTTAGTGGCCGGTGCTGATGTTTCTTGTTTTGTAACATCCTCTTTTGATGTCTCAGTCACTGGTTTTTCCTTTTCACCTGGTTCTTCTTTTGTAGTCGTTTCTCCGCACCCTGCTAATCCAAGACTTAATACTAATGCTGCGCTAAATACTAATTTTTTCATCAAATTATTCCTCCCTCTATAAATGTTGATATATCAATGGTTCACGCCACTTTTACGTGTCAAAAAAATTTTTTTCGACACATCCA
>NZ_JBYTBB010000108.1:0-11322 GCF_058788755.1 Lysinibacillus sp. FW301-JW8 | reverse complement strand
GAGACAATTTTACTAGAATGCAATGCCGAATGGATTCAGTATGGCTCTTAGTCAAGCACATGTTTTGGTGAAGAGCCTCTAAAATTAGCATACATATTTTCAGCTTCATTTAATTGGTTGGGATTATACCTGTTTTTGTGTATAAGAATGCTCAATTGTTCTTTTGTTTTATCATCATATGGTAGTGTAGTGTATGGGTCATCACCTAGCTTCTTAGCTTCATTAATTGCTTTGTTTACTATTGATTCATATTGTTTAGTGGGTACACCTTCATATTCTAAATTTATCCCCACGTGAGGTACACGGTAGCCTTTTGCCTCAACTAATACCCTTAGTTCTTTAAATAATTCAGATGTAATATCTTCATGTGCTAAATTCCGTGTTGCTTCTTCATCCTCTAAACTCTCTACAATTTTGTATACATCCATCGTGAGTTGGCCTTTAAAAAGTACTTTCATCGTTTATCGATCTCCCTGGTATTTTTTCTCTGAGTACAATCCCATCTAAAAAGCCTTGCTTATATATATCTTGAAATAATAGATGCTGATAATTAAGAATTGATTTCTGTATCAACTCAGAAATTTCTCTAACCTCTTTTTCACTTATACCAGAAAGAGTTTTGAATAATTTCTGTTCAACATCCTTAACCATTTCATTTTGGTGATTCCTAAACACTTTATTATGATAAAGCACATCAACCCTTTCATCTATTAATAGAATAAGTGCTGATTCGAAGTTTCCGATAACGTTCAACCCCTTCTATTACCTATTATGTATATTTACGTATTAAGTATAATTTATTTTCTATTGATTGTAAAATGCAATAATTGTACGATTAATTAAATGATTAATGTGGAGTTGAAATCATATAATATGAATAACTTGCAAATAGGACAGTTAATACGTTCGTTACGCAAAGACAATAATTTAAGTATGAGCGATCTTGCTCAAAAATTAGATATCTCTCAAGCATCTATTTCACGAATAGAAAGCGGTATTCAGGAAGCGAATTATACACTGTTAGGTGAAATTTGCGAGCAATTTGGACTAACGCTTAGCTCATTCTTTTTATTACTGGAAAACAAAGTTGATACAACTATTAAGATTCCACAAGATAAATCTCTACAAAGTGAAAATATAGATGACGAATTATTTAATATCATTAAAAATTTATCAGAGGAACAAAAAAAGGGATTATATGTACTGTTACTTCCCTATATCAGATAAATTTCCATAAGAAAAACCTTAGTTTCTCGTATTTAAACGAAAACTAAGGTTTTTTAAACTGCTATAAAACCCGATAGCTTATTTTTTAGGAAACAATGTATAAGACCATGAGTAGATAAAATCAATGATAAAAACAACGCTCCAAATTGCACCAATTCCAAAGGTAATCTCATTAGGGTAAGGTGATTCCTTTGCTATTCCTTTTTCTATCCATGACAAATCAGTTAAATACATTTTCATCTCTGCGAGGCTTTCCGTACCCATCATCCAAAAAATAACTTGCACTGTAACAAAAATAACCAAATGTATATAAGATGACTTACGATACTTCTTTGCAATATATTTAGGGTTATTATTTCTTTCAATAATTTTATAGTCTTTATCAGATAATAATTCAACACCACGAAACGTCCCAATTTTTCTACGCATCCAACGATCTAGCTTTATAAAATCAAATACACCAAATGTAAATGCATAAATAATAAATATAGTAATAACAATTTGAAATGTTGAAATCTCTCCTGTTTGCTGATAAACATACAATCCGAGTAACCCTTCAAGTATTAACATAAATAAAAATAGAAAAATGAACATAATGCTAAGTGTAGGTTTATTAAAGAAGTAACGAAATATACCAAATAGGAGTAGTACCCCTATAGATAATAACTCAATAAGTATAAACAATTCCCAACTATATTCAAGAATAACTCCCAATCAAACACCTCCTTTGTTGAGAAAAAACAGTATAAGATAATTACAGCAATATGAAAAGGAAACCTTTATATAGATTTATGAACGAATTCTATTTTCAATCTGACTTATCCAGTTTAAATCTGCCTCTAAATGTAAAAGTGTGCCATTGATTAATAAATATTTATGTTCTTCATTTTGAATAAGAAATTCCGTTTTTAATTTAGTCAATTCTATAACATCTTTCATTATCATTGCTTTTTGTTGTTCTAGCATAATTTTTTCTTGCTCAAAATGGATTTTTCGAGCACAGCTCCATTTAAAATGAAAGTCGTCCTTAGTAGAATGATAAGGTACAGGTTCTAACAACCATTTTTTCAATTCATTTTCTCCTGACTTTTCTAGCTTATATAGCTTTCTTTCTTGGTCATCTATCTCTGCAGATGACACGAGTTGATCACGAATGAGACGGTCAAGAGTAGTATAAATTTGACCAGGATTAATTTTTCCTTTGATACTTAGAAGAGACTCCAATTCTACTTTTAATTCGTATCCATGATTATCCTGTTGGTATAACAATGTTAATAGTCCATACTTTACTGACATAATTGATCAACCTTCTTTAATTGAAGATAAAATATTTATTTTACTAGCAGTCATACTAGATATCCAAGAGGCAAGAAAACTTAGTAATAGACCAGCAATCAATGCTACTCCAATATTAGCAAGAGGTATATGGAATGGTATGAAGTCTCCTAAAAGCTTGGATTGACTAGTAATGTAAAGTAAAATCACACCTAATACTCCACCCCCGATGACTCCTACTAAACCTATGAGTAACCCCTCACCAACTACCATCTTTCTTACTTGTTGTCTAGTAAATCCAAGTGCTCGCATTGTTCCAATCTCAGATGTTCGTTCAAATGTATTCATTAAAAGAGTATTAGCTGTGCCAATACTAGCTAAGCCAATAATTAGGAATAGCATAATTAATATTATTTCGTTCATACCAGATAACGCAGAAGTAGTTGATTTAATTTCATCTTCAATAGTTTTAACTTTTGAAAGGTGTTCATTGAAATCTGTCCATAACTGATCTTGTAATTCCTCTCCGCTATATTTATCATTTAATGCTAGTAGCATATCAAAACTATTAGCCCAACCAAATTCATTATTTAAATGATCTTCATCCATAAAACCAACATATCCTGAATAATGTGAAGTATCTACAACATCAATGACTTCAAATTTTTGATTACCAGAAGGTGTATTTATGTGAATGTATTCCCCTACTTTACCACCCCATTCATCAAAAGCTCGTTTACCGAGCAGGATAGATGGTTTCTTTTGTAATTCCTCATATAACGATTCTTTTTCAATATCTTCAAATAATATAGGTCCCTTTTTACTTACGGCAAAAATAGAAAATTGTCTACTCTCATCATTCATTGTTTCCCATGTAATAGGTGTAGCTTCTGTCAGTGGGGTAACATTTGCTACAGAATCATAAGAAAGTAGAGATTTTATATCTTCACTAGACCAAGGGGCTTCCGATGTAACCCTTAGATCACCCCCAAATGTATTTCTAATATCACGTTCATACCCTTCAGGAGCAGTTTCTATAACAGAGCTTAACAATAAGATGACTGCTATTCCAATGGCAAGTATAGCAGAAGTATTGGCATTTCTATTTAATTGCTGTGTAAGGCTATGCGTAGCTAAAATTCCTGAATAGCCAAAAAACACTTTGAAAATTGGTTTAAAGATCTTACTTATTCCTATTAACAAGAATGGAAACAGCAAAATGATACTTGCTAAAATAGCTAAATAGGAAATAAAATGATCAATAAATATAAAGGAAAGTAAGCCAACTCCTACAATACCTCTAAATAGATATTGTCTTTTCGACGATAATGTTTGAGTTGCCTCTTTTAATGTCAAGAGCACCGAAGTTTTTCCCGCATTGTAAATAGGAAATAAGGAGAAGATAATAGGAAATACAATTCCTATTCCAATGGCTGTTATTGTAGGCATTTTCCAATTCAAAGTATACACTGTATCAAATTCAAATACACTGAGCAGGGTTTGCATAAACATATCGCCAAGCCAAATCCCAATTGGAACCCCAATAGCCGTACCAATTAATGATAAAATGATTACTTCAATGAATACAAGTTTAGAAATAGAGCTTTGTAAATAACCAAAACTTTTCATTATTGCAAATTCCTTTTTTCGTTCCATAACGCTTGTATAAATCATATTAAAGACAATGAATCCACTAATAAGCATAGATAAAACAGCAATTAAGTAAAAAAATGTGTAGAGACCCCCAATATCGTTACTTTGTAGATCATCTGCGACAACTGGTTGGATATATATATTTGAATTAGTAAATTCATTCTGTAAATCTTGAAAAAGTTTTTCACCATCTTCATTTGTTTGAAATCGTACATATGAAAGCTCATTATCCATACCTGTCCATTCTCTTAACAAATCAAGGGGAGCCATAATTCTAAAACTAGTTGATTCAGCACTTTCCCAATCACTAGGACTCGCAAGCAACTGTGTATACCCGACTATTGCTGAAACCTTAGCCTCTCCTAAATTGCTAAACCGAATAGTATCTCCAACACTTTTATTTAATAAATTTGCAACAGGCTCGGTTATAATTAGCCCTTCATTATCTAACTCTCCTTTTATTACTGGTAGTTTTAGTAAAGAACTATTCTGATCATTCACACCCGTAATTCGTACAGAACGTTGATTTTCCGATTTATCATCAAGATCAAAGAATACATGTTTATCAAGTGCAAGCAACGAGTCAGTAATGATTGGATTGTCTAAATGAGAGGAAACAGCCTCTTCTGAAAAGGTATGTTCATCACTTAAAAACCAATAATCAGCATTTGCTACATACATTTGTTCATAATAATTAAAAACATCATTTGTTGTTTTATCAGCAATTAACATGGAAGTTATAAAGGAAATGCCAATAATGATCCCAAGTAATGAAAAGAAAAATCTTTTTTTGCTTTCTATTATATTACGCCATGAAATTCGCCACATATTTAGCATAATCTTCATCCTTTCTAGAAATCACCTGATCGACAATTCCATCTTTAAAAAGAATAATTCGATCTGCAAATCCAGCTGCGAAAATATCATGTGTAACCATGATTATTGTTTGATTGTAATCTCGATTAAATCTAGTCATTAACCCAAGAATGTCCTCGGCTGTATTTCTATCTAAATTACCTGTTGGCTCATCTGCCAATAATACGGCGGGGTTGCTAACTAGTGCTCTAGCTATAGCTACACGTTGCTGTTGCCCACCACTAAGCAAATTAACCTTCTTCTGCCCAAGTCCCTTTAAACCGACGGAATTAAGTAATTGTAAAACTACTTGCTTTTTTTCCTTTGTTAAATTTCCGTCTGCATGAAGTGGAAAAGCTATATTTTCCTCCACATTTAAATTACTAAGTAATTGATAATTTTGGAAAACAAATCCAATATTCTGTCTGCGAAATATTGTTCTTTTCTTTTCTGTCATCTTATTTAAATAATGTTGATTAATTATAATGTCCCCTTCTGTAGGTATATCAAGACCACCTAACAATTGGAGTAATGTACTTTTTCCAGAGCCACTTGGACCCATAATAGCTACAAATTCACCTTTTTGAATTTGTAAACTTACATTTTTTAATACTTTAATTCTTTCTTGTCCTTGTAAAAATTCCTTTTTAAGATTTTCAACCTGAATCACTTTATCAAATCCCCCTAATATCTTTTATATTATTATATACTAAGTATATAGTAATTCAAGATTTTATATTACATACGTTCTTAAAAAGTCTTGTTTTGCAATAAAAAAAGTATTTTATAGATATATACTAAGTACTCATAGAGCGGGATAAGAAAAAAGATATCTATAAATTCAGATATCTTCTACTCGTCTACAATATGGTTCTTATTTAATCATATTTAGCTTAATCAAGCTAAAAAGTAGATGACAAAATTCCCTACCAAAATTTCTTATTGGTAGGGTTTTGTTAGGAAACTAGATTTTTAATTTAAAGATTATTGAACTCGAAACAAATTATCAATTAGCAACAAGCAGAATCGTTTCAAAGGCGATTAGCGAGCAAATAGTAAACCACTACTCAACTTTGGGGGCGAGGGCGGTTTATTTTTTTTAGGTATTCGCAATAAGTAGTGGAATACCTTTTTTGATTGCTATTGAGCACGCAATATTTTTGATGAATTGTTTAGTATTACTTCATTTCGTATATTTATTTTCAGTAATAGGATAGTGGTAAATTTCAATATCTGAATCAATGAAACCTCTTCGCTTTGCTCCATGCAGTGTTTGAGACATATTCTCTCTACCAACAGGGTTGTCCGTATGAATATATATTTTGTTTGCCCGTAACCCTTTTTCACAAATATATTTTACTAAGTCATAACCTGTTGGCAATAGATTACCTTGTAGATCTTCTCCTAAATCATGGTCAAGAGAAAGTGTGTCTACTTCGTGATTTTCAAGTAAGCGAATTGCTTCTTGAAACGTTCTTGCCACGACAAAACCAATAGGACAATCTCTTAAATCATCCACATAGAGATTTATTTTTTGTGTTCTCAAATTAATCACATCCTTAATGCACCGTTTGTTTCAATTGTGTAGTGTAATAAAATAACTTGCAATATTCAACTACTAATTACGAATAAACTTTTTTACTATCACCATTATTTCAATATAAAATGCTACCAAAATAAAGGAAGTTTATTTATTGGGAAAATGTTTTTGTTTTTTATAAGCTATACTAACAATACAGTTACTAGAAAAATTAACTGTATCCCTAGTTTCCCTGTATGGTTCTAGGAGGCATTTCAATGAAAGACAATATTAAATCATATACTAAAAAAGATGGTAAGACCTACTACATGTTTAAGCTTTATTTAGGAATGGATAGCGAAACAGGCAAACAAATTCACGTTACTAGACGCGGCTTTCTAACAAAAAAAGAGGCTAATCTTGCCCTAGCTCAATTAAGAGTCGAAGTTAGTAAAGGGGAATATAAGAAGCCTAAAACCGAAACATACGAGGATATATACAATGTTTGGATTCAACACTTCGAAAGAACTGTCGAAGAAAGCACCTTTGTCAAAACCCTTGGCATTTTCAGGAATCATATTCTCCCTGCAATTGGGCATTATCGAATCGAGAAATTAAAAGTACCAATTTGCCAAAACTTTGTTGATGAATGCTCATTAAAATTAAAAAAATTCCGTACCGTTAAAACATATGCATCTAAGGTAATTGATTTTGCTATTAAGCGTGATTACATCAGTTCAAATCCTTTTAATCTAGTGGATCTTCCAAAAATCAAGGCGTCTACTGTATTAGATACCGAGGTTAACTACTATTCAAAGGAGCAGCTAATTTACTTCCTTCGTAAGCCCGCATTCAAATAACGCATATAAATAACTAGTCACCTCCGGTACGATAGACGTATCAATTAAAGGAAGTGCTTTTTTATGCCCACTACCAAACTAACAATTGTCCCTGTGACACTGGATACCATCACGGACAAGTATTCTTTTATCAATTCAACGCAATTTCCCTCTGAGCCAAGCTGCATCATTAAAACAGCTAATGTCGAAATCTCTTTCTTCAATGGCGTAGATGAGCACATCATTCAAATGATCATGAAGGAGCTGAATAAACAATGAAGCATGATTTTACGAGCGTGCAGAACATCTATATTATTTGTGGTAAGACAGATATGCGAAAAGGCATTGATGGTCTCGCTACACTTATTCAGGATTCTTTAGAATTGGACCCATATAGTGATTCCATCTTCTTATTTTCTGGAACGAGCAAGGATCGCTATAAATGTTTGTACTTCGATGGGGATGGCTTTGCCATACTCTATAAACGGCTAGAAAATGGGAAACTGCAATGGCCAAAAGATGAAAAGGAAGTGCGTAACCTTTCACAACAGGAGCTTCGCTGGCTCTTAGAAGGATTATCGCTCCAGCAGCCAAAAGCAATTTCGAAATCTGCAACAGGTGTCTTTTAAATCGATTCACCTAAGTGGTATAATCATCTATAACTCATACTGAATGAAATGTGGTGAATGATTTGGAAAACTCTTCGACAACAGAAAAAGTAATCCAATTACTTGAAGAACAATTAGCATACATGAAAAAACAAAATGAAGAGCTTTCAATAAAGCTAGATCATTCGTTGTCCCAAAACAAGGCATTAGCTGAACAAATTCGCCAATTAACAAAGGCGTTATACGGTTCTAAATCGGAAAAATCAAAGTATCAAGCACCGGATGGGCAAGGCTCTTTATTCGAAGACGACCCGTCTTTTAGCGAATCTGAGCACACAGAAGAACAAAGCATGTCAACTGTTACATATACAGTTGTTCGTAAACTACATAAAAAACGAAATGATTCGTTTCGTGATGGAATGGAAATCGAAGAAATTCATCATCATCCTGAAAACACACAATGTGACTGTTGCCTTGGTCAAATGACTGAAGCTGGTACAACGATTGCGCGTGAAGAAGCAAAATTCATTCCTGCAATAATGAAACGCATCCAGCATATTGAACATGCCTACGAGTGCAAGCACTGTAAAATGGATGCCACACAAAAAGCACAAATGAAACGTGGAAAAGCCCCACAAGCTACCATTCAGCGAAGTATTGCAGGACCAACTGTTTTAGCAAAGCTTATTTGCGATAAGTTTATTCAGTATTTACCTCTTTACCATCAGGTAAAGGAGTGGGAACGATATGGCCTACATACGAATGATAAGAATCTATCAAACTGGGTTATTCGTGCTGCAGAAGATTGGCTTTTACCGATTTATGAACAGATGAAACAGATGTTAACGATGAAATCAGTACTGCATGTGGACGAAACGTATGCGCAAATTATCAATCGGTCAGACGGAAAATCAGGACAATCGAATGCTTACAATTGGGTGTTCCGCAGCGTGCCAAGCCAAGGACCGATCATCGTTCTTTTTCATAGTGCATTATCGAGAAGTCGTTCTGTACTAGTAGAATTTACAAAAGGCTTTAAAGGAACGGTGATTTGTGATGGTTACTCGGCATACGGTAATCTTCCTGATGTCACGTTCGCTAACTGTTGGGCGCATGTGCGACGATATTGGCTGAAAGCCGATAGCAAAAACGGGCAAATTGGCGTGGATTTCTGTGACCAACTGTATCGCCTAGAACGTCAATTTAAGCATCTTTCACCAGGTAAACGCCGAAAATCAAGGCAAAAATATTCAAAACCGATTGTAGAGAAATTCTTAAAATGGGTGGATGAATCGCCTTTCTTCGGAAAAAATGCCTTAGCTAAAGCTGCCGAATACACATTAAATCGTCTACAAGGATTAAAAGCTTTTCTGTTCGATGGCCGAATTGAGATGGATAATAATCCAGCTGAAAATGCGATTCGCCCAAATGTGATTGGTCGCAAGAACTGGCTTTTTTCTGTTAGTGAAGCTGGTGCTAAAGCGAATGCGATCTGTTTAAGTTTAGCTGAAACAGCAAAAGCAAATGGTATCGACTTTTATCAATACCTAGTGACGTTATTGACAGAGTTGCCAAATTTACCGCTCCATCAGCAGCCAGAGATTTTAAACGATTACATGCCTTGGTCGAAAAATATCCAAGTGACATGTGCAAAATAGCCGTTTATCTGAAATTATTTTCAGATAAACGGCTATTCGTTGTGCGTACCGAAAAGGTGCGCTTTTTTTATATTTCGGGCTTACCCTTTAATCTCCCACCTCTCTATAAAAAAGAGGCTGGGACAAAAGTGTTTCAGCCAACAAAAATACCGAACTATCCAATGAAACGCTCATGAAGTGTTTCGGAATAGTTCGGTTTTTCTATTTTATCGTGTTTTGTTAATTTAGAGTTTGTTCGGCTTTATGAAGGAACCATTTAGTTATGTCCCAGCCTCAATAGATCCCTAAAGTTATTTGTGTACCATGTTCTTCTTCTAATAAATCAATTTTCTTAATCATCGCACCCATGTCTTTAATTAAATCTACTACAAGGGCATTTCCCATACAAAAGTATCGCATACGTTTAGGCATGCCTTCCGTCCAGTTATCATCAAATCCATTTAATCGCTCGCATTCAAGTGGGGTTAGGAAACGTTTCCGACCATTAACTTCAACTATATGTGAACTCCGATTTACAGTTCCTTCACTGGTGAGCATTGTTCGGCCAGGTAATTCTAAATCATCTGTTGGGGACATTCCACCCTCAGAATAAATGTATTTATGTCCTTCAGCAGAAGTTCGTTCAATTTTTTTAGGTCCACGTAAATAACTAAACTTTTCAATGGTTGCTTCATTTAAGTAATATTCTTCATCAACCATATCTTCTGGAAGTAAAATGTCCCTTAATGGCATAGGATTCTTTACGATTGGTTCAGGTTGAACGGTATGAACACTCCCATTGATCATAATACCCGCTGTATGGAAACCAAAAGCAAAATTATCCGAGATTCCAACAATATCTTTAGGCAATTCAACGGATGAACGGCGATTTTTATACGGTTCACTCGATACTGGGAAAGTACTTGCAAAGAAGCCTTCTTTAAATAAAATATCTTCCTTATCTAACTTCATTTGTTGATTAGCAAAGCTTAGATTATTTTTATATGCAAAAATAAAAACTCTACGTCGACGTTGTGCATTTCCATATTCACTCGCATTAATTACACGCCATTCAACGATATAATCTAAGTCACGAAATACAGCCAACATGATGGCAAAATCTCGTCCACGCTGCTTTGATGGTGATTTAATCAGGCGATCCACATTTTCCAGTAAAACATATTTCGGATGACTATTTTCAAGGACACGTTTAATCTCCCAAAATAGAACACCTTTTTTACCGTTTATGCCCTGCTCATTATTCAACGAGCGACTCACACTATAGTCTTGGCAAGGAAAGCCTCCAACTAATAAATCTATGTGTAATGAGCTGAACTTACTATCAGCTACCGTTGTAATATCCTTATTACTAACTTCACCCTCATTAAAGTGATTTTTATAACATTCATACGCATCCTGTGCTTTTTTTGAAGGTTCCCATTGATTCGCGAATACTGTTTGAAAAAATTCTTTGTCAACCTTCTCTAAACCAAGACGAAAACCACCAACACCTGCGAATAATTCCACAACATTTAGGTTTTTACTCATATTACGAACATCCTTTCTCTATATTCGTATTATAAATCATGTTTAAAAAAAGATCAACTTTAAAGTTTTTTCAAATAATCATTTGGCTCTTCACCAAAACATGTGCTTGACTAAGAGCCATACTGAATCCATTCGGCATTGCATTCTAGTAAAATTGTCTC
>NZ_JBYTBB010000107.1:9748-11998 GCF_058788755.1 Lysinibacillus sp. FW301-JW8 | reverse complement strand
GCTCATCGGACGCCCCCAGGAAAGCGCTCAGTCGGAACGGAGATCAACCCCTCGTTTTGAAAAAGGGCTATACTTTTAAATTTGCCACCTTGATGTCATTGACATAATAGTATTTCAACAACATGAAGTCATTTATATAAGTGACTTAGAAAAAGTTTTGATTCAAGATAGTTTTCTTGTAGAATTATTGACTGTACTTTTTCTAACAAAATAAAAATAAATAAGTAGTATTAGTTGAAATAGTACAACAATTAGAAATGCTACACCTAAAATAATGAATGATACCATTTTAATTTCAGAAGTTTGAACTACCCCTGCAAAATCAACTTTTCTTACTCCAATAAATATGGCCCCAGCAGCAAAGATAAATAGCCACACAAAATTTATAGCCCACCATATTTTCATTTTCATAATAAACCTCTTCTTTCTATGCTTAATTGTTGAGTAACAGGAGGTTAATCTAAATTCTAATGTTGAGATTCATAAATTTCCCTTTAATGGTTTAATTGTAATACTATATATTTTTATTGGCAACAAGCTTTAGGCGGTGCTATTTCTCAGCCTTAAGACTGATTGCCTTATAATTTACAAGATAAATGAGAAAGACAAACATTATCTGCAAGTAGACCAAATTTAGAGAATTAGCAGCAGTGTAAACAGAATTTATATACCAATGAATGTTAATACAAGATAATATTAATCTAAAGAATCAGGTTTTGGTGTGTGAAGTAGATTTACAGGGGGATTATATTTTGAAAATGAAATTTGGTTTGATAGTTATACTTCTTCTATGCTGCGGTTTAATATTTATATATAGCTCCAATAGTAAAATAAAAGCCACTTTTATAGGAGTGATCCAGGAGATAAATGGACACAGAGCTGTAGTTTATGTGAATAAAACTGAAGATAGTCCAATTTCAGGAATAATTTATGTAAACCTTGCGATGAATCCCAATGAAATATTTCTAGTCGGGGATAAGGTAAAAGTCGGTTACGATGGTACAATGCGAGATTCAGCACCTATTGAAGTTACTACACTTACAGTGGAATTAGTTGAGTAATATCTAACTGTAGTTATTTGTATAAATAGACTATTCTGTATGGAGAGGTTTTATTTGATGATTATAATAGATAAAGCGTTAACTTTGAATGACCAAACAACTGGATAATTATACATTAGTCTAGATTTAAATGTTGTATAATGGAATGTGTAAAAGCGAAAGCGCACTAAAATACACATCTTTGAATATGGGAAAACTTAATTATACTTGTAATTGAAAGCTATTACTTATGGTCTAGAGGAGGAATAGTAATGAGAATTGGCTGCATCCAAATGAATGTAGGCTTCGGCAAAGTTAATGAAAATTTTGCTCGAGCTGAGGAGAAGATTCGAGAAACTGCAAAACAAGGTGCAGAAATTATTGTACTACCGGAAATGTGGAATACAGGCTATGCACTTGAACGTTTACCAGAGCTTGCAGATGTAGATGGAGAGCGAACGAAAGCTTTTTTAGCAAATTTGGCAAAGGAACTTAGTGTACATATTGTGGGCGGCTCTGTTGCTACGAAAAAGGGCGATAAATTTTACAATACGATGTATACATTTGATAAAAATGGTGAGCTAGTAGGTGAATATAGCAAGGCCCATCTTTTCCGCTTAATGGACGAGCATTTGTATTTAGAGGCGGGCGATGAAATGAATCGCTTTACGCTTGGAGATATTGAGGCAGCAGGGGTAATTTGCTATGATATCCGCTTCCCTGAATGGCTTCGCGCCCATGCGTTAGAGGGAGCAAAGGTTTTATTTGTACCAGCACAATGGCCAACACCTCGAATCGACCATTGGAAAACTTTGCTGCAAGCACGTGCCATCGAAAATCAATGCTTTGTTATTGCAGTAAATCGTATATCGAAAAAGGTAGAAAACTTCAATGGCCAGTCTATGATTATTCAGCCGTGGGGAGAAATTCTTTGGGTTGGTGCTGATGATGAAGAAGTGGCTGTTATTGACGTAGACTTTTCTATTGTTGATGAAGTCAGAGGAAGAATTCCAGTTTATGATGATCGCAGACCTGGGTTATATAGTGGCGTAACTATTAAAAATTAATGATTTGGTAGCAAGCTCAAGAAGCAGAGCGACTTGAGCTTGCTAGACCCGAGCGAAACGGCGGGAGACCCGAGCGAAACGGCGGGAGACCCGAGCGAAACGGCGGGAGACCCGAGCGAAACGGCGGGAGACCCGAGCGAAAC
>NZ_JBYTBB010000107.1:0-9649 GCF_058788755.1 Lysinibacillus sp. FW301-JW8 | reverse complement strand
CGGCGGGAGACCCGAGCAAAACGGCGGGAGACCCGAGCAAAACGGCGGGAGACCCGAGCAAAACGGCGGGAGACCCGAGCGAAACGGCGGGAGACCCGAGCAAAACGGCGGGAGACCCGAGCGAAACACCAGAGAACCAATCCAACCGTACTCCAAAACTAAGGGATTTAATTTTTATCCTCAATCAAAGAATTAGCAAGGAGCATAAATTCAAGCGTAATGCGATTATGTCCCTTCATAAAATTTTCTCCTAACAGACTTTCAAGCTTTTTTAAGCGGTGGTAGAGCGTTTGCCGTACAATAAACAATTGATTGGCTGTCTGCTGCTTGGAGCCACTCGTTTGTAAATAGACCTGCAATGTTTCTAGTAACTTACTATTATATTTTTGATCGTATTCAATTACAGGCTGTAAATAATCTTGAATGACTTCCTGTAAATTAACCTGCATCTGGAGCTTGTAGATAAGGTGATATAAATGTAAATCATCATAAAAATAAGAAGTTGTTTGCACCTTGCTGCAAATATATAACGTCTCAAGAGCGGTTTGATAGCTTTTAGGAATTTCTACAACATCTGAAACTACTTTTCCAATAGCTACTTGATAACCTTGAGCTATTTGTTTTTTGTAAAACTCTGCCCGCTGAAGTGAGGAGCATAACGAATTCAATAATTCCCGACTCGATTTACTATCTTTGATATGAAGGAGAATAAAGACAATATCGCTCTTTCTTTCGAATAAAAAGGGAATAAATCCATATTGTTCAAAGAGATTTCGGTAATATAACTTACTATAGACAATATCTTCTTGCACTTTAGGAACAGTACGTGGGGATGCTAAAATAAAGACAGCTCCACTAGAAATTTTATAGTTAGAATGGTGAGTGACAATAAATTTGTAAATTTCCTCTTTCGATAGTTTTTGATCTATCCAATCCACCAAAATAGTGGCATCCTCCATATTCTGTTTCTCCTCTATATAAAACTCTCGCATTAATAGCTGTGCTAATGCTGTAGCTGTACGATCTAAAATGAGTAGTTCGAATTCTGAAAATTGACCATCCGCTCTATAAAGAGTCAAATCAGCATAATGCTGATCAAAAATAAAGATAGGCTCATGCTTAAATTCGGGGGCTATTTCCTTCATTTCTAGTAATAGCTGACGCTTTTTAGGCATTGCATTTGGGAAAAAAATAGGCTCTCGGCTTTTAATAGAAAATACAATTTGAGTTTTTAATTCATTGTACATATTTTGTAAAATATCATCTGTCGTTTGTCCTAGTAGGGCATTTTTATTTAATGTTTGAGAGTAGGATTCCAACGTGGAAATCATTAAATATTGTTGATTTAATATTTGACTATGTAAATCCTGAGTAATGCGAACGAAGGGAACAGTTTCGTGAAAAACAATAATAGGGAAGCTATGACGGTTGGCAAGTGACACAATCACTTCTGGAATGGTTTGTAGATAATCACCGTACTCAATACATAATGCAGCACAATTTTTGTGAATCAATGACTCTACAAAAAAGATAAAATCCTCTATGCAATGTTGCAGGCTTATGCCAGTTGTCAAGACCAATTCATCACCAGCCAGGAAATTATCTATTTGGACAATTTCAATGACATGTGCCCATTTGACAATCCTTGATAATCCGTCCTCTCCAGCCACTACCTCTGCACTCTTAAAATACTTATTCTCTAATATATCCTTCACCTTTAATTTAAATTGGTTCATCAATATTCTCCTTTCTTTTTTCTTACTAGTGTTATATTTTCGCTTAATTAAACGTAAAAAATATATTTCAAGAATATTTAGTCTATTTTACATTATGTATAAAACAAAAGTATAGAATTTTACAGTTTGTCTATTACTTCCAATGTTTGGAACGTGTAAGATTTTGTTAAGCGATAGTCCAATCTAAAAAAGAGGTGATAGATATGGAGCAACAAACGCATTTACAGAGAGGGTTAAAGAAAAGGCATATGACAATGATTGCAATTGCAGGAGTTATTGGTGCAGGCCTATTCATGGGAAGTGGCTCGGTCATTAACTTAGCCGGCCCTGGTGCTATACTATCTTACATTTTTGCTGGTATCATCGTCATTCTTGTCATGCGAATGCTTGGGGAAATGGCAGCGGTCAATCCAACAAGTGGGTCTTTTGCGCATTATGCACATGAATCAATTGGACCTTGGGCTGGTTTTATGATTGGTTGGTTATATTGGTTTTTCTGGGTCATAGCCATTGCCTTAGAAGCAACGGCGGCGGCCGCAATTATTCAATATTGGTATGATGGTATTCCTTTATGGCTGCTTAGTCTTATGCTGACAGTAGCGCTAACTTTAACAAATGTACTTTCTGTAAAAGCTTTTGGCGAATTTGAATATTGGTTCTCTCTTATTAAGGTTGTAAGTATTGTAGTTTTCTTAGGGCTTGGTGCATTTATTATATTTGGCATTGCACCAAATTTTGTTGCTATTGGAACAGCTAATTTGATTGGGCAGGGTGGCTTTTTACCAAATGGTTTTGGTGCAGTTTTAATGGGTGTTGTTATTGTGATCTTTTCCTTTATGGGGACAGAAATTGTTGCGATTGCGGCAGGGGAATCTGATGAACCGTTAGCAGCAGTAACGAAGGCTACAAATTCTATCACATGGCGAATTTTAATCTTCTACGTTGGATCAATTACAGTGGTAGTTACATTATTGCCATGGCATTCCTCAGATATTTTAACAAGCCCATATGTTGCAGTATTGGATTATATCGGTATTCCTGCTGCTGCACAAATTATGAACTTTGTGGTCTTAACGGCCGTGTTATCATGCTTGAATTCCGCACTTTACGCAACATCAAGAATGGTATTTTCTTTGGCAGAGAAGGGGGAGGCCCCAAAAGCCTTTTTAAAATTAAATAAAAAAGGTGCACCTGTGAATGCCATCCTAGCAGCGACGTTCTTCTCCTATATTGCAGTTATTATGAACTATGTTTCTCCAGACAAAGTCTTTATGTTTTTACTTAGCTCATGTAGTGCAATCACATTAATTCTTTATTTAATAATTGCCTTTTCACAATTAAGAATGCGAAGAAAAATTGAACAGGAAAATCCAGAACTATTAAAAGTGAAAATGTGGTTATTTCCGTATTTAACGTATTTCACTATTTTGGCTACAGCCGCATTGCTTGTCTCTATGTTCTTTATTGACTCCATGCGTTCGCAAATATTATTTACATGTATTATAGTGGCGATCGTCATGATTTTCTATATGGTCACTCAAAGGAAAAAGGTCTCTAATCCAAAACATGAGGCAATTTTCCAAGAGGAAGAGTTAGATTTTGAACAACAATAATAAGGAGTGGTGAAAAGATGACAGTTAAGCAAAAAATGAAAGCGCTAACACACTTTATCGACGGGGTAGAAGTAGCTGGCACAAGTGGACGATTTTCAGAAGTTTATAATCCATCGACAGGAGAAATCATTGCACAGGTTCCTTTAGCGTCTAAAGAAGAGGTTAAGCAAGCAATTCAGCTGGCTAAGGAAGCATTCCCTGAATGGAAAAAAACAGCGATTGGTAAACGAGTAGAGGTTTTACATCGCTTCCGTCAATTATTGATTGAAAAACAGGATGAATTGATTGCCTTGATCTGCGAGGAAAGTGGAAAAACAAGAGAGGATGCAAAGGGAGAAATTGTACGTGGTATTGAGTCTGTGGATATGGCGATTAGTGCTCCGCAAATGCTAAAGGGGGAGTACTCTGTCAATGTAGGAGGTAATATTAATGCATTTTCCGCAAAGAGCCCACTTGGGGTTGTTGCAACAATTGCTCCGTTTAATTTCCCTGTTATGGTTCCGCTTGCCATTACGAGTATGGCAGTTGCAGTAGGGAATGCGGTAATTTTAAAACCATCGGAGCGCGTGCCGATTTCAGCATTGTTTATAAGCAAGCTATGGAAAGAGGCAGGGCTTCCAGATGGGATTTGGACAGTTGTAAATGGCGATAAGGATGCGGTAAATGAACTTCTTGAAAATAAGGAGATACAAGCAATTTCATTTGTTGGTTCAACACCAGTTGCTGAATATATTTACCAAACAGGTACTAAGCATAATAAACGTGTTGCAGCATTTGGTGGCGGGAAGAACTTTATGATTGTTATGCCAGATGCCAACCTAGAACAAACGGCGAATGCATTTTTAGGGGCAGCCTATGGAGCAGCTTCTCAGCGTTGTATGGCTATTTCAGGCGCACTTGTTGTAGGAAAAGATACAGAGCAACGTTTTACAGATATATTAAAAGAAAAAATTACAAAATTGAAAATAGGGCCTTATACAGATCATGAGGTGGATTTTGGTCCAGTAATTACACAGCAATCAAAAGATGTCATTATTCGCTATATTGATGGTGCCGTTGCTGAAGGTGCGAATCTAGTGATAGATGGTCGAAATCCAAAAATATGCGAAACGTCTAAAGGTTTTTATCTTGGTCCGACTTTGCTAAATAATGTAACACCAGATATGACAATCTTTAAGGAAGAGGTTTTTGGCCCTGCGCGTATTGTAGTAGGTGTTCAAACGTTACAAGAAGCGATTGATGTAATTAATAACCATGAATTAGGGAATGGAGTCACAATGTTTACGAATAGTGGTGCAGCAGCTCGTAAATTCCAAGAAGAAATTGAAGTAGGGATGGTAGGGGTCAATGTGCCAATTCCAATTCCAGTAGGTTACCACAATTTTGGTGGATGGAAGCGCTCTAAGTTTGGTGAAGGGCATATGTTTGGACCTGACCAAGCGCGCTTCTTTACGAAGTCAAAAACAATATCTGAACGTTGGCCAGACGAAACAGAGGATACAGCAAGTTCCTTTGCATTTCCTAGTAATAACGATGTGAAGAGTTAAGCAAGTCACAATCATATAAGGGGTGTGTTAATATGGCTGAGGTAAATCTTAAAAGTGATGTTTTAAAAAAAGATGAGCAATATGTTTGGCATTCAATGAAACCCTATAATCCGAAGGCTACCTACGTAGTGGAAAAATCTGAAGGTGCAAGGATTACTGATACAAATGGAGTTGAATATATTGATGCGATGGCAGGGCTTTGGTGTGTAAATGTTGGTTACGGTCGAAAGGAATTAGCAGATGCTGCATATGAGCAAATGATGAAAAATCCGTATGCACCTTTATCTCAAGGGCATTTACCAGCAGTGGAGCTAGCTGAAAAGATTAATGAGTTACTGGGCGGAGATTATGTCATCTTCTTCTCAAACAGTGGCTCAGAGGCAAATGAAACTGCTTTTAAAATTGCACGCCAGTATCATCAGCAAAAAGGCCAAAGCTCTCGTTATAAAATTATTTCTCGCTATCGTGCCTATCATGGCAATTCCTTTGGCGCATTAGCTGCTACTGGGCAAGCAGAGCGAAAATTTAAATATGAGCCATTATCTCCTGGATTTGTACATGTAGCCCCCCCAGATCAATATCGCGAGTATGAATGCGATACGATTGCCTCAGTTGATTTAGCAAGCGTTAGGGCTGTTGATAAAACGATGACATGGGAGTTTAGTGATACAATTGCTGCTATGATTTTAGAGCCAATCATTACAGGGGGCGGGGTTATCATGCCACCAGAAAATTATTTAAAGGGTATTGAAGAAGTTTGTAAAAAGCATGGAGCTTTAATGATTGTAGATGAGGTAATCTGTGGTTTTGGCCGAACAGGTATGCCGTTTGGATTTATGAATTATGATGTAAAACCAGATATTATTACAATGGCAAAAGGGATTACAAGTGCTTATTTGCCCTTATCAGCGACAGCTGTAAAACGAGAAATTTATGAGGCATTTACTGGCTCTGATGCATATGATTATTTCCGTCATGTCAATACATTTGGCGGTTCTCCTGTAGCCTGCGCCGTAGCATTAAAGAATATTGAAATTCTTCAGCGGGAAATGTTGTTTGAGAGATCTAGTGAGGTCGGGGCTACAACCCTCCAAGCACTGCAACAGGCATTAAATCATCACCCAAACGTTGGGGATATTCGAGGGAAAGGTTTACTAATTGGAATCGAATTAGTTGCAGATAAAGCATCTAAGGAACCACTACCGGTGGAGAAAGTAAATGCAGTGATCGCAGCATGTAAAGAGCAGGGGGTTATTATTGGTAAAAATGGAGCCACTGTTGCTGGCTTTAATAACGTTTTAACGTTATCCCCACCACTGAATATAGCTCAAGAAGATCTAACGAAAATAATTGAAGTTGTCATAGAAAGTATTCATAAAATTTAATAGAAAAGCTGTCTTTTAAGCCAATAACAATGACTTTCAAGACAGCTTATTGATTTTTTACAGCATCAGAAAGGCAAGACGAATGATTAGTATGATCAAAAAGACTCCTGTCAAAACTAGTAATAGTATAATTCTCTTTTTTAAAGTAGTGTTCATAAGGTTATCACCTACTCCTCGGCTTTGAACATGTAACCGCTATAAGATTTATAGATAATCATCACAATCCCCATTAGCATGAAATTTGATAGAAGGGAACTACCTCCATAGCTTAAAAACGGCAATGTCATACCTGTTACGGGTAAAAGCCCGATTGTCATACCAATGTTTTGAGTAATTTGGAAGGCCAATAAACTAGCAATGCCCGCTCCCATCAGCGTCATAAACGGATCCTTAGCCTCTACTGTAACGAGGACAATACGATAAATCACAAAAAATAAAAGTATGATGACGAATGCGGCTCCAAGGAAACCTACCTCCTCAGCGATATTTGCAAAAATGAAATCTGTATGTTTTTCCACAACATAGACATTGTTATGCAGGTACCCCTTTCCTGTAAACCCACCTGAGCCAATTGCTAAAAAGCCCTGCCTAGTTTGAAAAGATGAATCTGGATATTCATAAGGTTGCAACCAGCCATAAATTCGTGAAATTTGATGTCCAGATAATTTACTTAGGACTTTTTCTGTAAAAAAATCATTAAATTTTACATAAAGAATAACCACAATACTAATAATCGATACTGGTATAGCAGCAAAGATTATCAGCAACTTTTTCTGAATACCTGAAAAGAAAAGCATCGGTACGATCATTGCCATATAAAGCATTGTCATACCTGTGTCAGGTTCCTTGTAAACAGCAAGTGTTGGTGGAATCGTAATAACAGCAATTGTAAATAGGAGCCGCATATCTGTTAAAAAGGAGGGGTGCTTATATTTTTCCTGATGTGCAACAATAACTTTGCTGACAACAATTAAAAAAGCAAACTTTAAAAACTCTGATGGCTGGAATGAACCTAATAATGGAATTTGATACCAGCGTTTTGCCTCATTGACCGTTCTAGCTATACTTTCAGGTGCAATAAATAATCCGAATGTTAATAACACCATGACTATATAAAATGGCCAGCCAATCTTTTTTAGTTGTTCTATATCAAGTGTAGCTACCCCATACATCGTTACAAATCCGATAAGATAGTATAGAGACTGCTTGATGATAAAAGAGCTTGAATATTGTTCAAATACCGAACTGCTAGAGTGTACGAAGAGACAACTAATCAGACCGAGTAACAGCAAGCAAATGACTAAACTTCTATCTAGTTTATTGAACTGTAACACTCAAACACCTCCTGTTTCCCTAAATGCTACTATTAATACCAAACGATAGTAAGAGATGGAAGGTTGCAACATATGAACTTGAGGAATATGAAATCAAGGATGTCTTAAATTAAAATAATTTAATATTTTATTTACAAATTATAGATGCTTCATAACTCTTCGAACAATATTTACAAAAACATAACACTAGCTTTATATCTGGATACTATGATTATTGGTAAGAGCTGGAGAAGGAGCCAAGGATCATGCAATTTTTTCGTTACATAATGGTGAAGGACAAGCTACTTGTACTAATGATAGTTTGTGTGCTCTCAAATGTACTGCTAGGCATTTTTAGTGTGGATTATCTAAGAAAAATGTCCTGGAATGCCAGTGAGAGCTATACACAAGGATTAGTACCAATTGGATGGTTAAACGAACTAGAGGAATCACAACGACAGTTAGATTATTTAGTGGATGCAGCAGAATCTTATCAAGAAATGACTACCATACTCAAAAGCATGGAGCAGCCTTTAGATCATTTAGTGAGTCTAGAAGTCGATAAAAAGATGGATCATCAAATGAAGAAATACAAGACCTTACTTGTACAGCAGATGGAATTGATTGAAAGCTATAAGCAATTGAACCTAAATGAACAACAACAGTTTTATACATTGTCATTTTTATCTGTGAGCCAGCAAAGCCATACCTTATTAGAAGAAACTCAAAGCTATTTGGTGCAACGTGCTAAGGAACAGCAATTGACCTACCAAAAGGATGTACAATTTGGATATTGGTTACTTGGTGGGGTATGTTTATTTGTTGTATTGTTAGTTATTTTTATTGGATTTATAGCCACAAAGGCTGTAAATGTACCAACTCGTCAATTGAAATCTTTATTAAAGCGAGCGGAGCAAGGCGATTTCACAGCAAATGCCAGCTATGTCGCTCATGATGAACTAGGTGAGGTAGTGTTATCCTACAACCAAATGGTAAATGAGGTGAAAACGCTGCTGCATACCGTAACAAATAGTGCACATGAGGTAGAAGAAATGACTGGGAAATTGCAAACATCTTCGGAGCGGTCATCTACCACAACGCATAAGATTGCGAAGGATGTGCAGTCTATTTCAGATTCAACAGCTGCCTCAACTACAAAATTGGCTTCCAATACAGCATCTCTTGAGGAAGTACTGAATGGTGTACAAATTATTTTAGAAAAAGTACAGGTTGTAGAAAATTTCGCTCATAAAACTGCCCGTGATGCAGAAAGCGGCACAGAAATTGTACAAGCAAATTTAACACAAATACAGAACATAAAGCAGGCGGTTGAAAAATCAAATACAGCCATTTTTAATTTAGTTGAAAGAGCATCTACAATCGACCAAATGGTTGAAGTGATTGAAAAAATTACTGCACAAACAAATCTTCTAGCTTTAAATGCATCGATTGAAGCCGCACGAGCAGGAGAGCATGGCAAAGGATTTGCAGTAGTGGCAAATGAAGTTCGTAAACTTGCAGAGCAGACGGTTCAATCAACACAAACCATTACGTCCATTGTTCAAAATATCCATCTAGATTCAAGCTACGCCGTGCAAATGATGGAGGGTGTATTAGCTGCAACAGATAAGGGTGTTCATGTAACAGGGAAAACTGCTATAAGCTTTGATCAAATCTTAGAAAAAGTACATACCATTAAGCCATACATTATGGAAGTATCTGCTACTGTTCAAGAGATTGCTAATCATACGAAAAAGGTTAGTGAGGATGCTGTGATGTTAACAACGTTTTCTGATACAAATGCTGCTTCGACCAAGCATGTAGCTACACTAACAACAGATCAATTAACTGCCCAGCAGCAATTCCATAGTTATATAAAAGAGTTACGGAAAGTATCAAAAGTTCTACAAATTGCTGTAAAGCGATTTTCAATCTAATAAGCAAGTGTAACCTTACTTTGTTTATATACAAAGTAAGGTTCATAGTGTTGAAAAATTAAATAGTCAAGGGACTTTTTGTGAATATTTAGTTAAAATGAAGGTGATTTCCGTTCCA
>NZ_JBYTBB010000106.1:0-12540 GCF_058788755.1 Lysinibacillus sp. FW301-JW8 | reverse complement strand
TGGAACGGAAATCACCTTCATTTGACTTAGGAGTGTTCACAAAGAGTCCCTTGACCATTTAGTTTTTCAACACTATGCAATTGAATGATTCAATTGTTTTTCTTTTACGACGGATACTAAAGAGATAAGGTGCATTTTACCGTTTATAGGGCTTTTTTAGCTGCTCTTTGACAACTAGACAGCAAAAAGCTCAATGTTTATTTGTTTCAAAATTTATTACAAATTGGTTAAGGTGCTGTAAAAATTACACTACCAAACGTTTGAACCTTTAACTACTCCAAATAATTTGGGGCTCAGTCCCTTCTTTCTCCCATTTTAACTGCAGGATGTTCGTCTTTTCCCGTGGCATGCAAGTGTGCATAAATTCCACCGAGGCTGATTAATTCATCATGAGTACCGATTTCGGCAATCCCCGTTCCATCAAGTACCACAATCTTATCGGCAGAGCGAATTGTGGACAAACGGTGGGCAATCACCAATGTCGTCCTCTCCTTTGCGATCTCATCTAGCGCTTCCTGAATCTCTTGCTCCGTCTTCGTATCCAGAGAGGAGGTCGCTTCATCCAAAATCAAAATGGGGGCATTGCGCAGTATCGCTCTGGCAATCGATAGACGTTGTTTTTGTCCTCCCGACAGACGGACGCCACGCTCACCGATAATTGTGTCATACCCATCGTCCATCTGTTCAATAAAACTATGGGCATTCGCTGCTTTTGCTGCCTCCAACACTTGTTCAGTCGTCGCATCTTTCCAACCATATGCAATATTGTCATATACCGTACCATCAAACAAAAAAGTATCCTGCAGTACCATCGAGATATTGCTTCGCAGGCTTTCCAACGTTACATCACGAAGAGCAATGCCATCAATTTCAATCGAACCTTCTTGTGGATCATAAAATCGGTTGATTAAGCTAGCCAGCGTCGATTTACCCACACCCGTCGTACCAACTAAAGCAATGGTCTGCCCAGGAGCAATCGTTAAATTAACGTTTTCTATAATAGGTATCTCATCCTGATAAGCAAAAGATATATTCTGAAATTCAATTTTCCCTGTTACACGAGGTAGAACAATAGCATCTTTCTTTTCTTGAATATCCGATTGTTGATCCAAAATCTCAAACACCCGTTTGCACCCTGCGCTTGCTTGACCCGCTTTTTCTACCAATGCTGAAAACGTTTTGACAGGGGTATAAAACAGCCCTAAGTAAGCTATAAAACCGATGATATCTGCAATGCTGATTTCCCCAGTTTCTACCAATCTACCGCCTACAATAATGACTAGGACGGTCCCAAGTGCTGTTACAAAGGCAAGCAAAGGATACGAAGTCTCATAGAGAAACCGTGCTTTTAAATACGTTTTCGCTTGTTTTAATGATAACTGTGATATCCTCCGCTGTTCTAAATGTTGCCGATTGAAAATCTGGATTTCTTTAATCCCAGACAAGTTTTCCTGCACTTTGCTCGATATTTCTCCACGTGCCTTGGCATTCTCTCTCCACATCGGCGATAGGCGTTTACTTTGCCAAATCGTAATTGCCACAAGAAGAGGAATGGTGATCAGGCTCAGTAAAGCCAACTTGACATTGATGGTTAGTAGCAAAATCCCCACGCCGATAAAGGTCAATACGTTAATCACAAACTCGGGAATGACATACGCCAAAAAGATCTCCGCCTCCATCGCGTCATTCACTACTCGACCAGTCAAATCACCAGTTCGGCTTTTATTGAAATAACGTAAACTCATTCGCTGAAGCTTTCCGTAAAGTTTGGTCCTCAAATCTGATACATAGTGCATACCCGCATAATAATTCAAATAGCCAGCCGCTGAAGTGCCGATCGCTTGTAAGGCGGTTGCTCCAAGCAAGGCAAGACCGACATATAGTGCCTCAGTAGCGAAATTCTCGCTTCCCTCCGTCGCTAGACTGGTCAGTTCCCTTAACGCCCATGGCAAGTAAAATCCGGATATTGTAGCTACGACCACACCCAGAAGCCCCAAACTTAGCTGTAACCAGTATCGTTTAGCACTATACAAAATACGCCAAGCAATCTTCATGTCGCAAACACCCCTTCTTATCATTTGATAATACCTTTTTAAATTTACGAATTAAATTAAATTCAACTCACCAAGAAAGCCGCCCCAAAGACATTAAAAAACGACTTACCTATCATAGGTGAGTCGTCTGATATTTTCACGTTCCCGAAATATGAGGGGGGTTTCAGGTTTCGTAATCATGAACTAGCAAACTTCTGGAGAAAAGTAGCTAAAGTTCATCCTCTCTACACTGTATTGTAGTTAAGGAATACTTCATATGATAATGATAATCATTTTCATTTAAAATGTCAACAAATAATCAAATAATTTGTTCATCTTTTTTCATTATCAATACGAACAAATATAATCTTTATAAGGTGTAGATGAACAGTAGTGATCTACACTCTTAAATAATCGTCACCCCAACAAATACAAGTAAGATTACTTGCCCCTCCACTGTTTCCATTGTTGGATAAAAACCAATGAGAGTATCATCTATAATTTTGTTGAAACTGTATCTTTTAATTGTAGTGTACGCAGACTACACCCACATTTCATCTAGAGTAGCTGTTATAATCTGCGCAAGCTACTGTAGATAATTCGTTTTTCTAACAGTTTTTAGTGTAATACTTATTTTTTTGGGAGATACATCTTTAAATTTTGTTACTAATACACAGCGATTGGCCCATAAGGACCTTCGATAATTTCTATTTTTGTTTCAAAAATATCTGTCAAAATTTTTGAGTCCATAACCTCTTCTACTGTTCCAAAAGCTGCAATTTGTCCATCTTTCATAGCACAAATTCTATCTGAATATTTGGCTGCAAAATTTATATCATGCATAACAGTAAGAATTGTTCTTCCAAATTCATTAGCCGCACGTCTCAAATGCTCCATCATTTGAACAGAACGAGCAACATCAAGGTTGTTTAGAGGCTCGTCCAAAAGTACATATTCAGTCTCTTGACACAAAACCATCGCTACATATGCCCTTTGTCTTTGACCACCAGAAAGTTCATCTAAATATCTATTCTCTAATTCAGTTAGGTCTAAAAAATCGATATATTTAGAAATAATAACCTCATCCTCTTTAGTTAATCTTCCCTTTGAATAAGGAAAGCGTCCAAATCCAACTAGTTGTCTAATCGTAAGCCTAGTTACAAAATGATTTTCTTGTCGCAATATAGTTAAAATTTTTGCTAAGTCTTTTGATTTGGATTCGGAAATGTCCATATTTGCCACTTGAATTTGTCCTTCCTCCATATCCAAGAGTCTTCCAATCATCAAAAGTGTCGTAGATTTTCCAGCGCCATTTGGTCCAATTAAAGAAGTAAAGCCTGCCTTTGGTATTTCAATATCCAAAGGTCCAATTTTCACCTCATCAGTATAGAACTTTTTAACATTTTCAATTTTTATCATAAAGCCCTCTTCCTTAAAATCACAATTAAGAATATGATTCCACCGAATAATTCAATAATAACTGAAACTACACCTTGAGCATGGAATACATGATACATTAAAAAGTATGCACTCGTTATGATTAAGAAACCGATAGCTAGTGCCATTGGAAAAATATATCTATGATCATAAGTTGATGCCGCTTGATAGCTCAATGTTGCTACTAAAAAGCCATAGAAAGTAAGTGGTCCAATCAAAGCCGTTGAAATGGACATTAAAATGGCAACTAATATAAGCGTATATATTACACTAGGTTGATATTTAACTCCAAAAGTAGTAGCAACATCCTTGCCTAATGACAATATATTCAAATTCTTAGAATGAGCAAGAAGTAATATCGCTACAATAATCACCAGTGGAATAACGATAGGAAAATATGCAGAATCCGCATTATTAACCGAACCAAATAATCTCGCCTGTAAAATATCAAACTCTGAAGGCGCAAGTAGTCTTCTCATGAAAGTTGACACAGAATTTAGCCCAGTCCCTATAATAATCCCAACTAAAAGCATCAATTGTAAATTTCCATATTTACCAGAAAGCAACCATCCATAAAGAATCAAACTCATCAAGACCATAACAACAACCTGAAACAGAAATGATCCAATACCACTAAAATTTATTAATGCACTAGCACCAAAGAAAAATATTGTACTCGTATGAATTGTTGAATAAAGTGATTCGAAGCCTAACAGTGAAGGAGTTATAATTCTATTATTTGTAATCGATTGAAAAGCAACAGTCGACAGGCTCTGACAAACTGCTGCAATTATCATTGCGACAAGCGCTACTATTCGTCTCATTACAACAGGGATAAATGAGGGCGAATCTATTGGAACTGGATTGTTATAAACTAAAAGCCCATATGAAGAAAGGATGCCTAAAGCAATCAATGTTATCAGTATAATCCAATAGCGCCTTTCCTCCTTCTTAGAACGAAAAGCTCTAGCTGATCTATTTTCATTCTGAAGGCTAGCATCGATTTCAACATTATCTTTATTTCTATATTCGAATGTGGTCATCGTAGCCTCCTTGGTTTTCTTTGTCTCAATAAAATAGTTATAAATACGACCGATCCTACTGTTCCAAGTATTAAAGAAACAGGTACTTCAAAAGGCATGATAATTGTACGAGAAATGATGTCACAGGCTGTTATAGTCCCCATTCCTATCAGACATACCCAAGGTAAATTACTCCTAAGATCATCGCCTCTAAACATTGAAACAATATTTGGGACAATTAAACCCAAGAAAGGTAAATTACCAATAACAGCTGCAACAATTCCAACTGCAAAAGAAATAAGGGCTGTCCCCAAAAGAACAATCCTATTGTAATTAACGCCAAGGCTTGTCGCGACATCTTCTCCTAGTCCAGCAAGTGTCAATCTATTTGCATAGATAAAAATAAGCAATGTAACGATAACAATTAGCCATAGATATTCATATCTTCCAACCTGAACTGCCGCAAAAGAACCTACAAACCAAGTTTCAATACTTTGTGTCATTTGAAAAAGAAGTCCCGTAAAAGTGGACACTGCTGAAATAACTGCTCCAAGCATTAATCCAATAATCGGAACAATTAAAGACGACCGAAGTTTAACTCTTTTTAAAAATAAAAAGAAAATCATCGTTCCTATAAAAGAAAAAATGATTGCACCAGTCATTCTTTGAACTAAAGTTGGGGAAGGAAATAATAAATAAACTAGGAGCAGTCCTAATCCTGACCATTCAATAGTCCCCGTTGTAGTAGGCTCAACAAAGCGATTCTGTGTAATCAGTTGCATGACGAGTCCCGCCATCGACATTGCAGCTCCTGTAAGCATTAATGCAGCTGTTCTTGGAACACGAGTTATGAAAAACATCTCCATTCCATCCTCTTGTCCACGTATATCATAAACTCCAGTAAACAGTGATATAATGCCTAAAATAATAACAACTATAATCGTTAATATAAAAGGTTTTGTACATATTTTATTGTGGTTATAAAACTGGGGTTGAGAAAAATTCTCAACCCTAGAAATTATATTTTTTGGCACTATTCATACCCCTCTACACTACTTAGCTAAAGTATTTGCAAGATTTTCAAATAACTCTATATAAGTCTGAATTGATTCATTCGTGTAAGTATCTGCTGGTGCATAGATAATCTGTTCTTTAGAAACAGCAGTTGTTTTTTGAAGAGCAGGTGCGTTAGCAATAACATCCTGAGCAGGAGTTGAAGTAGCTGCATCAGAAGTTGCTGCATCACGATCTAATACGAAAAGCCAATCAGGATTGCTTTGTGCAATAGCTTCAACAGAAACTTCATCACCTTTATGATCAGCAGTAGAATCAGCAACTTCTAATGCAGGAACCCAGCCAAAAATTTCATACATTGGACCCCAAACACGTCCAGAATGAGGCGCTGCAAAGCCAATATCTCCGCCAGCGACGATAACACTCATAACTTTATCCGTTCCATTATAAGCAGATTTAGCATTTTCGATAACTTTATCAAAATCTGCTACCAATTGTTTAGCTTCCTCATTTTTATCAAAAATTTGTCCTAAAGCAATTGTAGAATTTTTAAGTCCATTTACTAAGTTTTCTCCAGGCGTTGAAGCTTCCTCAGAAACATCAACATTAAGATCTATAACAACTGCATTTGGCACTAATTTTTTAATATCTTCGTAATAGCCAGCAAATCTTTGACCGATAATTACAAGTTCAGGGTTTGCAGCTGCGATAATTTCAAGATTTGGTTCTCGGTGATTTCCAACATTTTGAACTGACTCGTCCTTTACATATGGTGAATCTGCAGGCATTACATCCTTTGGAGCAGCTGCTAGTTCAATCTCCCAATCAGATAAAGTTTCAAAAGTTCTATTATCCAAAGCAACTACATTTTTTGGATTGACAGGAACAGTAACAGTTCCGTGGGCATCAGTAATTTCTACCGTTGTTGGTTTTGCAACCTCTTCACTTCCGTTAGCTTCAGAAGACTTTGTTTCTTCCTTACCTTCATTACTTGAACTTGAGCAAGCTGCTAGCATCAAAGTCAAGACAGCCATAAGGACAACTAATTTTAAAGACATAAATTTTTTCATGCATATACTCCTTATAATGTAATTTATTTTGAAAATGATAAAATCTAATGATTAAATTGGGTATTATTCACTTTCCAACATAATCGTTATTGATAATCATTTTCATTTGAACGTCCTGTGGAATAGTATAGTCATTAATTATGTGAAAATCTTGTGAAGGGTGTAAGTTAATAAATAAAGTTACTACAAGAACAAATTAGCTATAGAAAAGTGATAAGAAAAGTATTTTTTGATCTAGTCTCCTCCATACTTTCCAGAAACTTCGTAGTTATAGATTAATAGCACAAAAAAACGAGCAAAACTGGTTAAAACAGTTTTACTCGTGTATTCTCGATTATTTTAATATTGATTACTGTGACAAACTAAATTTTTTCTATTAACTATTCAATCATTGAATAGCCCCTTCCATGTATTGTATGAATATATCTATCTTTTTTCTCGCACTTTAGCTTTTTTCTTAGATAACCAATATATAAGTCCACTACATTTGGATTTACTGCTACATCATATCCCCAGACCTGGTTCAATAGCATTTCACGGCTCAATATTCTGTTTTTATTTTTGATTAAAAAAACAAGTAGGTCATACTCTCGCTTAGTAAGCAAGAAATTTTTCCCATTTTTAGTCACAATATTATGGGATGTATCAACGAAGAGATCTTTAAATCGAAAGAAATTTGTTTCGATTGGCTGGATAGCGTCCCCTCTTCTTAAAATGACTTTTATCCTTGCTACTAATTCTTCTTTCACAAAGGGCTTTCGTATATAATCATCTGCTCCTGCTTGTAACCCTGCTATGCAATCCTTGCTAGACACATTGTCGGTCACAATGATTATTGGTGTTGTTTTAACGGCTCGTATTTGTTTGCAAATTTCCGGTCCAGATATACTTAACGAATCCCAATCCAATACGATAATATCCCAATCTTGCTCATACACTATATTCAAACCTTTATTTTCATTGTGAAGTGTTAAAATGAAATAGCCTTCTTTCGTTAGACCACTTACGATTTTCTTTGCTAAAGACCGTTCATTCTTAATTACTAACACCTGCTTCACCCATGGTTCACCTCTACTTCATTACATAAAATAATTTATCACAAAAAAATATCTGATTTATAAATCATAAATTTCTAAAAAACTATTATAACAACTTATCAGGTTAGACTTGAGCAATTTTACAATAAATATGTATAAAATACTAAACTTCGGAATTAAACCGAAGAATAATTCAGTTATTTAACCAAAATATCGGTTTAAAAAGAATTGATGTTACTGTACAAACAATGGCATTGAACAACGCATAGAATACATGAAGAATCACTTTAATGAGAAAATTAGCATAAATACTTTAGCTAAGATGGAAAAAACGACTTCAAATTAGTATACATTATGCAAAAGAAATGCTTGGAGCTGGACTATCTATCCATTAAAGATGGCGTTACTTCAATAAGTTGTGATAGTGAATTTTACTTTAATAGATTGTTGAAAAAAGTAACCATAATGTCAAATGATATATCAAAACAAAATGTTTGAGAATTGGTATTGCTTCATGGTTTAGACTTCAAGATAATCCAGTAGGCATAATGTATAAGAAGGGTAACTATAAGCAGTAGTTGATTGTTAAAACATAAGAAGATAGAACAAGAGGGTTATGAGAGAAAGTTGGCTATACAACTAAAGAATTTAACAAAAAGAGTAGGTATGAACATTAGGGCAATAAGAAAGGCTCAAAAACTAACAATCGATGAATTAGCAGAGATGTGCGATTTTCAAGCCCCCTACTTATCAGACGTTGAACGTGGTGAAAGAAATATTACCTTACAAACATTAACGAAAATATTAGACGCTCTACAGGTTGATGCAGCGAGTGTGCTCATACCTGAAACAAGAGCACAAGATGATTCACTGAGCAATAGAAATGAGATTCTAAACCTTTTAATAAATACACTAGAAGATGAAGATGATATTCGTATGTTATTGAATGTATCTAATGAGATTTTTGGTCGATTTAAGGGAATTTAAAAGAAGCTTGGATCAAGAGGGGAATCTCTTCAGAAAAATGTGGATTTATAACGCTAAGAATATACAGGATTTTATTCAAAATGAAGCACACGCCCTATAACCAAAAACTCAGCTGGATCAACGGTTAAAACCAGTTGTATAAAATACTGCATAAACAATGTGCCATAAAAAAGCCATGAACGCAAACAACTTTCATGGCTTTTTAGTACGTTTTCAAACTTTAATTTGGGAACGTTATTTGTATTTATTTGGTATACATTATTAGTTCTTGTTACACCAAAGCACCTGTTAGTGCAATAAGGATAAATAGTTAATTTAATTCAACCGTAATAGGTTCGAAATCAATTCGTTTATTATCACTTTGACTATTACTTACATGAGCGAATGGATAAAACATAATCGATGTTGCCTCGGGATCCAGTCCATGAATTGTTGCATTCCATGTGATATCTTCACTCGAATCCCCATCCTTTGTGCCAGATCCACCATTATACGGCACTTCATATTTATTGCCTAAATTATCAATCGCACTCAACTCAGCCTCAACATACCTCCATCTTTCATGAACAGCAGGATCGATATCTTGTAAGTAATTAATCGTTAAATTAACATCTGTTTTGACTGCATCGATTAGCTCGACCGTTACCCCCTCTTTGTTTACTTGCTCATTAATTACGATCTGTTTTCCTTCTAGTTTGTTTAAAGAAAATTCAAAATGCCAGTCACCTTTCATTACTTTTTCTCCTGAATGAATTGCTTGAGGACTCCACTCTATATTCACTTTGTCTTGCGGGTTATCACGCATGGATACCGTCATCATGCCAACATAGCCAACACCGTTCACATACTCCCCTTCATAGCCTGCGTTCTTTATATTCGTTGGCATATTCTCAAAAGTCGGAAATGAACCTAAATCCTCTTCAGCTCGTAAAACATATGAAAGAGTTACCGTACTCCCATCGTAAAATGCTTGCTCAATAATTATCTCAATCCCATTGCTTTCTTCAACTAAACCAATATCTGTACTGATCTCCTCATATGCTTGATAGTAGTCTTCTTGTGAAATGAAATAGTCGAATGCCTGACCAATAACCGGAATTTGTGTAACAAAGTTAGCAAATGCAGGTGAAACATAAACAGATGAAATTAGACCAATCGATAGAATTCCCACGGCAGCAGTATATTTAACCATTCGTTTAAAAGGGAATTTCCGTTGCTTCTTCTCTTGTTGAAAAGCGTCAGCCAAAATAGCGTCTAATTCTTTAGAAGGAACAGGAATTTCATTCATAGCCTCTTTAAATCGGTTTTGTTCGTTCATCTATGTACACTCCCTTCAATGTCTTTTTAATTTTCGCTAACGCTCTTTTGCCGTTCGATTTCACTGTACCAAGAGGTTCGCCAAGTACCTCTGCTATTTGTTCGAAAGTCAAATCCTCATAATATTTTAAGAGTAGAACCGTTTTATATTTTTCATCTAATCGATAAATAGCATCAAGTAAGTCCATCTTTTCATCAGATGTTGCGATTTCAGTAGAGAGAGATTGAAATTTTAACTCATCAATTAAAATCACTTTCTTTTGTTTTTGAAGTACACCAAGCGATACATTAATACAAATTTTCATCAGCCATGTCGTGAAATACTTTGGCTCTCGTAGCTGATGAATGGACTCAATCGCCAGCAGCACTGTTTGCTGGAAAACATCTAAAGCATCCTCCTCATTCCGAACATAACTATAAGCAGTCCTATAAAGCTTCTCTTTTTCTTGCTTCAGTAAAAATAGCAGTGCTTCCCGGTCCCCTCTGATTGATTGTTTTACTTTCTTTTCGTTAACCGTCATCCTTTTCACCACCCTATCTATTAGAGAGCCGACCATCAAAAAAAGATGCACTTTTCTAATCGAGTAGGAGACTAGCCATTAATTGACTAGTCGACCTCTCAGTCGAGTAGCCAATGGGGTTTTCACCCAAAGGCTCTCACAGAACTGTACGTGAACCTCTCGATTCATACGGCTCTTATCATTCAACCATTAAGGAAACATTCCAAGAGCCCAATGAGCAAACATTCTGGGCTCTCTTTTTGCAAGTTTATTGAGCCAATCTTTTGCACGCTTTTTATGTCCTCTGAACCTTTTAAATTTACACATTGCCCACTTAACTAATCTTCGATTTACACAGTCAATAGAATACCGTACTGCTGATGGATTGTATTTCATGAAATAATTTAGCCATCCTCTAATAGTTGGATTTATCATTTCAGCTATTATTTCAATTTTACTTCCTGTAAAGCTATGTATTCTCATTGCTTTAATTTTATCTCTGAAAGATTTTGTGGACTTTTTACTTACTGATGGCAGAAAATTAAATTGCAACCTTCCTGTTCGGTCTTTAATAAAAGTTTTACGGAACGTATAACCTAGAAAGTCGAACTCTGTGACAGAATATTCCTTTTCTCTTTCCTTATCCTTGCAATATATAATCTTTGTTTTCTCTGGATGTAGTTCTAGCTTGCACTCTTTCATCCTTTGATTTAATCTAGCTAAAATCTCCATTGCTTCTGCTTCGGTCTTACAATGTATAATAGCATCATCTGCATATCGCTCAAATGGTGCTTCAGGATTTGTTCCAACCATCCATGTATCAAAGGCATAATGCAAAAACAGATTCGCTAGAACAGGACTTATTACACCACCTTGCGGTGTACCACAGTTTCGTTCAATCTTTTCTTCTTTTGAATTGATAAATGGCGCTTTGAGCCATCTTTCAATGTACATCAGTATCCAAGGTTCATTTACATGCTTTCGTACTGCTCGCATTAGTAATTCATGATCGATATTGTCGAACAGTCCTTTAATGTCGAGCTCTAATACATAATCATATTTCCAACACATTTTTCTTGCTTGTCCAATTGCTTCTAATGCAGATTTATTTGGTCTGTATCCATAAGAATTTTCATGAAACAATGGCTCCACTTTCGGTTCAAAATACATCTTAACTACCATTTGCGCTACTCTGTCGCTAACAGTCGGAATCCCTAAGCCCCGCTTTCCACCTGTTTTCTTCGGTATTTCAACTAACTTTACTGGTGGTGGAAAATAACATCCCGAGCTCATTCTATTCCATATTTTATAAAGATTTTCTTTGAGGTTCTCTTCAAACACTTTAATATCTTGACCGTCAATCCCAGCGCTTCCACGGTTTGCCTTGACTCTTTTAAACGCATCCAGTACAACGTGTTTTGAAATCTTATACGGTTTACTCTCTTTCATCAAATCCTCCTGTTTTACCAGTTGTTCTCAGCTTTCGAGTTGAATGATGATGTCCCTTCGCTCCATTACCATTACAGTAACTTCCTCACTACTACGAACATCTCCGCCCCTATCATCTCGCTTCGCTATTTCGACCTCACCTTTCTGTGGCTTGTGTCTTTTCACTTACCATCGAGATGCAGGTTCCTGTGTTTCACATCAGAGCCTGATATACACTCATGCCACCTTAATACCGTTTGCCAAGTAGACAGCTTTCCAGGTTATCTTCTACTCTTATCCTTGCCTAGTGGTGAAAAACAAGTTTTGACAAAGTTTTACGTTATCGATACTTCTTCAGCGGTTCACTTGCGTTCATCTTTGTATATCTCACATGATTGATTTGTTTCAACCTTTTCCCTAGACGCTCACCACCGCAACTCTTTATTGCAGCAGCTTAGGGTTGTTTGATAGATTTGCCTGATTCAATCTCTATCGAGGGGTCTTCCCTCATCTCTAATGTGCCTTTGCACAGCACACCACCACCGTATGTACGGTTCCGTATACAGCGGTTCAATCCCTTAAGTATCTGAGCTCATAAAGCCGGGTTATATCTTTCAACCCCACTTTGTGAGCTTTTCATTTGTTATCGCTCGATGGATAATCTCGTTTCTCGATAGTCGCCAATACCCTTTTCT
>NZ_JBYTBB010000105.1:0-12643 GCF_058788755.1 Lysinibacillus sp. FW301-JW8 | reverse complement strand
GAACGGAAATCACCTTCATTTGACTTAGTAGTGTTCACAAAGAGTCCCTTGACCATTTAGTTTTTCAACACTATGAAGTATTTATTAAAAGACTTTTTTTCGATCTTTATCGTCCTTTAGAATTTCTACAGCTTCTCTAAAGCGTTGAGAATGAATAATTTCCCGTTCACGTAAAAATTTCAGACTATCATTCAAATCAGTGTCATCCGATAGATCAATAATCCACTGGTATGTGGCACGAGCCTTTTCTTCAGCCGCAATATCTTCATAAAGATCAGCAATAGGATCCCCTTTAGCCTGAATATACGTTGCTGTGAAAGGGGCTCCTCCAGCATTTTGATAAAATAACGCCCTATCATGATTCACATAGTATTCTCCAAGTCCTGCTTCTTTAAGCATTTCTGGCGTAGCATCCTTTGTTAGCTTATAAATCATTGTAGCAATCATTTCTAGGTGCGAAAATTCCTCTGTTGCAATATCTGTTAATAGTCCCACCACTTTATCCGGAATGGTATAACGCTGATTCATATAGCGAAGTGCAGCTGCTAACTCTCCATCTGCACCCCCATACTGCTCAATTAAAAATTTTGCCAGCATAGGGTTACAAGTACTTACCCTGACAGGATATTGGAGTTTTTTTTCATAATACCACAAAAATATATACCTCCTAATCGCTCATGTTAGACTTGCCATGGCCACGGTGTATCAATCCAATTAAATGGATAATTAGAATAGCTTCTTCCAAAATTCATCAGGGGACCAAATTTTTTTTCAAAATCTCTCTTTAGCTTCATGCTTATTTCCGTTTTTTCATTAAATTGCTGAATGGCATCATAATCATGAGGGTGGGTATCTAAATAAAGATTTAGCTCCACAATGACAAAATCAATAGCTTGAATTTCTTCGAGTAATGTATAAAATTCCGGCGGCATCTCTTTATTCATTTTTTATCCCTCCTTTTTCAGGATTTGGATAGGGACTGAATAATTGCGGCCATAATGTTCCAGCCATAAGAGCTTCTTTTGGCGTTTGAAATTGTGGTAATCCAGGTGGTTGAAATCCCATATACAATTGTGGGGGTGTGGCAAAGCTTTTAATTCTAATAGGTGGACATGGATCAAATGGGCTAATATAAGGCTTCCAATACTTATATTGTGTAAACATTGTATCCTCCCTTCTGTATTCAATTACATCAGTGGAGTATATGAGGTAGAAAAAATTTTTATTCTGAATAAAAGTCGAAGGGAAATAAGTGTGATGAATTTTAGAAGAAAGGTTTGAATGCTCGTTCAATGCAAATGAGCAAGAAAACTCCTCATTGGACAAACGGACTTTTTAATCCGTCTAGCCAAAGTGGAGCTAGAGTACATTCTATTTTCTTTCGATTCTAATCATCATAGCAGACATTAATCCTATACTAAGTGTTGTAGCAAGAAGAATAAATGCAAATGTAAAGCTACCAGTTTTCATAAAATAAACAGATATTATAGGCGCAATACTTGTTCCAGCAAATAAAATTACAGTATACATAGATACTGCAATCCCCCCCCATGTTCCAACCTAATTGACCCACAAGAGACACTAATGAAGGTACTGCAAGTGCAATACCACTAACAAACAGAATACTAATTATGGATAAACCAACTATGTTAGAGATAAAGCCCATCATTAATAAGGAGATAATAGAAAGAGCCAAGGCCCCTTTTAGTATTGATAGAACATTCAATCGCTTTGATAATTTCCCCGCAATAGGTGACAGGATCATCCCTAATACACCGATAGATCGAATATAAATTAGATTTTGGCTACTCATTCCAAAAGAATTACTTGTAAGGTACTCCCCCAAAATAATATACATACTTACAAAGGACAATAATAGAACGAAAGCAACCAAATAACTAAACATCAAATTTCCATTGGTAAAAATAATACCTATCCTTTTCATTGGCTCCCATATATTCTTTGCTTTATTAACAGCTCCACCTTTTGGTAATAACCAAAACACTAGCAAGATAAACTAGTGAAAGAACATAGAAAGTGACATGCCAAGAAGTATGTTCACTTACATAGCCACTAAATACCTGACCCACAATACCAGCTAAGAGAAAACCTGTGCTTATAAAACCAACTGCTCCCACTTTTTTATCGTTTGGAAATACTTCAAGCGTATAAGCAAGTGCCACTGGTGAAAATGTAGCCGCTGCAAGTCCCTGTAATCCTCTTAGTAATAAAATGAAAGAATAATCATTAGTCATACCTAGTAGCAATGTTATACAGCTTAATGAAAAAAGACCCGTAACAATTACATTTTTTCGTCCATATTTTTCTGATATTGCTCCATAGAAAAAGCATCCTATAGCAAATCCAAGTGAAAAAATACTTGAACTGAGACCTGCCTTAGACAACGAAATATGAAAATATTCACTGAATAGACTGAGAAGTGGTATTGTCAAATACAAACTAGACATAACTACCATTCCTGTCCAAGATAAAATAATGGTCATCAGAGAATAATTTGCTTGGTTTTCTATAATTACTTTATTCATAAAATAAATCTCCTTTATAATTCGATTAGCTTATAGTTAGATAATCTAATTATATGATTAAAAATTAAACTGTATCAACCTAGCTACAGTTTAACGTTCCACCTTTAGTTTTCTCTGCATAGATTTTAATAGTTTATTCACCAACTTTTCAAATACCTTTCGTTCTTTAGGCTCCAAATCGACCATACTAGAAGCACACGAAGCCCAATAAGTTGGCAAAATGTTAGCCACGAAAGCACGCCCTTCATCTGTTAAACTCACATAAATTTTCCTGCGATCTTCTTTGCTATGGTTCCGTACAACAAGATTTCTCTTTTCTAACCAATCAATCATTGAAGTTGCTGATGCCCTAGTAATCCCTAAACGTTCAGCTATTGCAGATGGAGTCGCTCTTCTTACATCATGCAGTGTCAACAATAATAGTAGATCTAATTTACTTTCCGTAATTCCAAAAGGAGCCAACTCAATATCCATTGCATCTAAAACGTAGTCACTTAACCATAACAACATTAATCCTAATTTTGCTTCTTCTGGATCTAAATTACTTGAAGAAGATGCTTGAATCAGCTCAATATATGGATCTAAACCTAATACTGGCAAATCATCTTCATGAGTAAACATTTTTTTAGATTTTGTCATTTAATCACCCTTTAATTAGATTATCTAACTATATTCAAAGATAAATGCAAGCAGTTTTCTTGATACCTCTATACCAAATAAATTGAATGATTATTAAAAAAAGAAAAGGGCTAGTTCATAACGAACAGCCCTGTAGCTCTTACTATATAAGGATTTTCATTACTATTAATAATTAGAGTCTGTAGTTTTACTTCATTGCAAACTCAATAGATAATAGGTTGTAACCCTTTATTTTAAAGCTTTATACCTTCTTTATGATTTTTTAATAATGCAAAATAAAGCATAAAATTGTATTGCATTGGGGCTAAGTGGGGCAAGTTTGGGGCTAATAAAAATATGGTGAGCGTGTGTATAGGAATGTGTGAGTGAGATTGGGGGTAATGCCCTAATCTTTTTTATTTGCCCATCCACAATAAATTAACTAGCCCCTATTTTTAAGGTCCTTTAATTGAATTCAATTTCGCACTCAGTATTTTTGCATAGTCCTCTATTTCCCTTTTCTGTTAATATTATAGGAGTCATTAAAAGATATGAGGTATTAACTTATGAGAATAAACAAACTGATTACATATTTCATTATTTTTTTTATTGTTGTATTGGTTAGTTTTAATGTTGTGAACAATTACATTTATGTTTTTGTTGGAAGTAATGAAGGATTTAGAAAAGCGATTGAAGAAAAGGAAATGCAAAAAATAAAAACATATATTCGGTCTGGATACGATGTGAACTGGAAAGATACAAGCGATGAAGATTACGAGCAAGTTAGTTTACTCCATATTGCTGTTAAAACTTATGAACCAAAAATTGTGGAGCTGCTTTTAAAAAACGGTGCAGACCCAAATATTGAATCAACAACTCACCATAAAAAAGGTCGATGGACTTCAGAATTTACATCGACAACACTTCCAATAGAACTAGCAATATATGATTATAATATCGTTGAAGAAACACTTCATTTATTAATTGAATATGGTGCGGATGTTAATAAATTCACTTTAGATAACAGAAGCTCCCCTCTATTCACTGCTGTAGGAGCAGAAGATTATCAAGCAGTTGAAGTTCTTTTAAAAAGTGGAGCTAATCCTAATATTATTGATATGTTTGGGTATACACCACTAATGAGTAGCTTTCAAGTGTATAAACCCAATATCACAGAATTGTTATTGGAATATGGGGCCGATCCAAGTATACAATCGAAGGGAACTTTAAACGAAGGAAAAACAATATTAGAGTTGCATGAAAATAGTTTTGAAAGACGTTACAAGTGTGATCCCTGTGCTAAAAAAGTGATTCAGTATATTAATGAATGAATTTTGGGTGAGTAAGACTAAAGGAAATTAACAAATGATATATGTGTAATGTAACAGTGGGAAGCGGTGTTAATGGTCTTAATTTCATTACTTCTTCAATAACATTATCCAATTATACTAGTTGTCATTTTCATTCCTCCCACTCCATCATTACCCGAGATTCAAAAACGGGAACAATTTCCCATAAATAAAAAACCTTACGTTTTGGTGTAAGGTTTTTTGGATTGCTATATATTAAAGCTGTATGATAGACTATCCCTGCATCTCAAAGGGCATCAATCAATTGGCTGTAGCGTCTGCAAACGCTACAGCTTTTTTATAAATACCAATCTATTAAAATGTATTAAAATGGAGCAGCACTATTTGAATGAAACTCTCCATAATAAATTAAGTCCTCATTTAAATTAATCTTAAGTTCATAGGAAATTTTACTTTCTTTTAAACTCCATGTTTGAGTCCTAATTAAAGTGTTCGCAGGAAAACATATACTTACACGGTGGTCTGTTTTTAAATCTCGTAACATTAATTTTACTTCATCTTTATCCGTTAGAGTCTCAAAATTCTTAAAATCGATTTTAAAATAAGCACTTTCTAGTTCAACAAATTCTATAAAAGCCCTATTTTTTTTATAGAGTAGCTCATTCCCATTAGTAACAATTCGATATTGAGAAACGTCCACCCCTTCTAATCTTAATAAGTGGATCAAGGTATCCTTTTCCGCTAAGCTCCGACAAACTATTGAACGAAGGCAATCTAAAGAACAAAAATCTTTGAATAAAACTTCTGCATGTCTTTTTTCAATTATTTCTTGTTTATCATAGGAGGTATAGCCGTATAAAGATGACGAATGATAAATTTTATCAAAATCAAATTTTTCTAATTCAGAAATATGTCTCTTTATAGGTGGAGAATATACTAAGTTTCTCTCCACAAACATTGATTGACTTTTAGAAAACATCCCAACTGCATCAAATACTAGAAATACTGGCACTGGAATATGAGCTTCATTTTCATATTCACGAAATTTTGATTTTATACCCTCATTATGATATTGGGTTGGTGTTTTAGGCCTAAAATAAAAACGAGCTAAATTTTTATTATCATGCGTTGTTTTGTCAATTACATCTAAACAGGCATTTTCATTTTTCATTAATCCATTTGCAATAGCAAAATTTCTGGAAGCAACATAACCACATTTTAAAATACTGACTATGTTTTGTATGTCTGAAAAGTGATAGATATATCTTGGTAGATCCCTATCAAATGAGTTACTTTTATTACAAAGGGAATCAACTAATTCTCTAATTTTATTTATTTCCTCAGGGCTTCTCATAATTCTAATTCTCCTTGGAAAGAAGTATTTGAATTTGAGGGTACTAACCTAATGCCTGTATACTCTTCTAAAGTACCTTCTGTTATTTCATTTAAAAATTTCATCGGCTCAACATAGCTAAGCTGTGCTAAAAATCTAAATAAAAAATCTTGCTTTTCAAACAAGTCACTTTTTAATTGTTTTGGCGAAAGCAAACCTTGATTTCTTAGTATTCCCCAAACAAAACTTATATCTTCAAATGTTATATTTTCCTGAATGGATTTTTCATTTGATTCAAATATTATTACCTCGTCCTCTACTTTAGACATTTTAATTAATTTGTAATTATAAATCGTAGCTGCTGTTGGAATACTTCTAGAAGTCTTTGCCAATTCACTTAAATCGCGCCATACTTCTATAACACTTAAAGAATTTGGTTCAGAGTTTAGCCACTGCTTTATTTCATTTATACTTTTAAACTCAGGTTGTTTTAACTCAAATTTTTCCATAGGAACATGAATAAATATCTCTATATCGTCTAATCCTTTGAGATATTTTTCCATTAAAGGCTTTACAACATTATCCCAATCCAATCCTCCGTTACCACATCCTAATGGTGGAAATGAAATGGACCTTATTCCTTTTTCTTGGTATGTTTTCACAAATTTTTCTAGACCAAGTTCAATATATTCTACCCTTGATGGATTTCTCCAATGTTTTTTTGTAGGGAAATTCATTATCCATTTCTTGTCAGTTTTATAAATCCACAATTTACCAATACCTAATAAACCTTTTTCACAAAACTTTTGATACTCCTTAAACATCCCTGGATAAAGTTGTTTATATTGTTTGGCTATTCCTTTACCCATAACGCCTACAGTATTTACTGTATTTACAAGGACTTGAGCAGGACTTTCAAAAATATCCATCTTAACGTAATGTATCATTTTATCACCTTCTCGCATTATATAAGTAATTTAGTAATATTTAAAGTACTCTTCAATTACAATCCAAACTTTCATTCATTTATATGCACTAGTTTTCTCTAAAAATAAGAGTTTAAAACAAATTCTTTTAATTTTATTACTAATGACTTCATTTTCAAAACCCTTATGAATGTAATTATCTTAAAACCGATGAGTTTCTATTCTGTTTAAAGATACACTTCAACCAATCACCTTACCAATAATCTTCACCTGATGTTCACGTACTATCTGGATACGTTCACCCAGTAGCATGATATGATTACTGAAGCGGCTTATGAAGCGGCTTATAAAGCGCCTCTTCCATCCAAAATAAAAACTATTTAACAATCTGCAAATGCTGCTTCTTGTTGAGCTTTAACTTTACAGTCTTGCCATGCCTTACATACATAACCTCGCCTTTGCTATTTCTGAATGTGTTCTCGGTATCCATACCCTGTGTAGCCATAAACTCTTCCATCAAATCTAAATGACCATCAAAACGCCTTATAGCACTCATAGCTACCATGCCTTGTACAGCAAAATCCATAATGTCACGATTCATGTATTCCATGATTAGTTTGAGGATGCTTTCACCTATTCTTTCGTATGGTTTAAGCCCTAATTCGTTGATAGCTTCCAGTGTCGAATAGTAGTCTTTCATTTCATATTTAGCACCATCAAACACCTTCTCAATTGGGAATAGATTCATAAACTCATGCAGCGTTAAGAGACTCATAATCCCCTTTAAGCCTGATATAAACTCAAAGCATGTTTTAGCTTCATCTGCAGTTGTAAGTTTCGGGTAGGTGCCAACTGCTTTCACCCCATAATAAATAATCTTAGGGATGTGCTTTGATTGGTCGGCCCCTTCCTCTGTTGGACATGCTTTTAATGAACGGATATAGGCTTTTATAAAAATTCTATGTTTATTCATTTCTTCTGCTGATTGCATTTCTGGTGCAAATTCCATGCTTCATCACTCCTGTTTGTATGATTTAAAGTAAGAAGCAGCCACAATAATAGTTGAAGCTGCTCGCTGTTTTTGATAAAGTCAATTTGTAATGATTTCTTGAGTCGATGTTGTCGCATCGGCTTTTTTATTTTGTTCAGTTTCTTTAGTGTTCAACTCCTTCACAACTTCCGCTATATACGTTGCCACTTCCTCAAAATTCTCAGGATCACGACCGAACTCATTAACGAATGTTTTTATGTTGCCTTCCATTGCACGATAGTTCCAGCCTAGTAAGCTGTTGATGCTTGGATTGCCACCATCTGGGTTTACAATAATGTCGAATAACTCACTGGAAACACCTTCAAGCTTATTCGCCGTATCTTGCATTTTTGTGTAGAGTGGATAAAAGTCCATATCAATCAAACGTACTGTATCCATAATCTCTAAAATTGAAAGATGGGCCATACCAGGTTCTTCATGCCACTTCTTTAATGTGATTTCGTCAATGCGCTCTAACAAGTGTGCTACTGCTCCTTGTATAACTTTGAGTTGAATCATTTGAGCTGATAAACTATAAACTATAAACTTCATGGCTATTGTCATGTACTAATGATTTTACTTTGTCTGCTACTTGTTCCACGTGGATTCCTCCTCACTATGCAATCTTGAATTTCTACTAAAAGATTTCACAATTATATTTAACAAGTTTAGATGTTTAGAATTTTCAACAAGTAGTACATTTTCTATGATACTTAAATGAACTTGTGCATTATCATTTTTATAGCCTTCTGTTAAAGAAAGTAACTGTTCTTGAAATTGGTTGCAGTTCATACTATCCCTCTTTTCTTATTTGTTTGCTACTGCATGTAGAAGTAGCTGCTTATTGTGGTCCGACATGACACGCCATTCTCTACCTGTCACTTTCAAAGCATTCACCTCTCTTCCTGTGCTTGCTTTTGCATTTCTTCAATACACTTCAGAGCAGCGTTTATTTTTTCATTGACTACCTCAGCGAAACATCTGTAACGCTCAAAATCATATGCAACAAACATCATGTGATTATTTTCTTTAGTAGGCTCGTACTTATCAAAGAAATCCAACATCATTCCATCTTGCATGAAATGTGCTATTTTAAGTGCTGCTTCTAAATCCAGTAGTAAATTTTCTTGTGCCATTAATTTCACTCTCCTTTTGTTTTTTGTAACATGTCGGCTATTTCTAGTCCATTCACCAACTAACCTTTGATGGTTTCGAATGTTCCTTATTAGTTACATAATAATCCCCAAAAGTTTAAAAGTCAACACTTTTAATATACACAAAAGTTTCTTTTTGTGATTAAAAGATATCTTAATGTTCCATTTTAGTTTATAATAGTGTTGTAAGGGGGTGTTTTATATGATGAGTACAAAGATAAAAGTTGTATTGGTGAAAAAGGGAATGAATGTTGTCCAATTAGCTGAATTATTAGGCACAACTCCACAGAATTTGTACAAAAAATTTAAGCGAGATAACTTTTCTGAAAAAGAACTTACGGAAATTGCTGAAGTACTAGGTATTGAATATGAAGGGGTTTTCACATTGGAAGATGGCGAAAAAATCTAACAGAAACACAAAAAGGACTCCCCAGATTTCGGGTGTCCTTTCACTATTTATCAAAGCTATTATTGATATTAAATTGTTATTCTTTTTATCATTTAATTCATCCCTTCTAACTGTTACATCTTCCACAGTTTAATCTTTTATTGTTTCCTGCCTGCCTTATTTCCTTAACAAAATGCTTTCCAGGGATAGTTTAATCAATTCAATTTCTAAATCACCTAGTACCTCTCCTGGCAATTCTAGTTGCAAATATTGTTTAATATTCACGCCCTAATTGTTTTCTATTATCGTTTCCAAATTTTAAGCTGTATAAAACGAAAAAACACTTTCGGTTTTATCGTTCAACTGAAAGTGTTTTTGTCATTACTTTATAAAACAACTTAAGAACAATAGTTAAATTAAAAAGTGTTTATTATAAGCAAAACTATATTCATATATATCTTTAGATATTTTTTCTAATTCATATTTTTGAAAATATAAAAGGTTATTTCTGAAATTCAAAAAAATTCCTAATTCTTTGGAATATTTCAACTTGAAATTAGGATCTTCAGTAATATCAATTTTTTTCATATAACCTTCAATGATATTTCTTAAATCAAATTCTTCTAATGGATTAGTTGAAAGAGGTCTAATTATATATTCTTTGATTTTTTCTTTCTCCCTTTTTGAAAGTAACTCTTCTTGAGTTAATTTTTCATAAAAATCTTCCAAGCTATTTTCAAAGGTACTGTAACTTTCACCTACAAAATTATTTTCAAATAAATATTTAATTAAATCATCATAGTATGGATTATAATTTGCACTATGTAACCCTTCTTTTAAATCTAGAAATTTCAAATAATGTAACAATTCGGGGATTCGAGATATTTCAGAAAGTACAGTTGAAACTCCTTTATCTCCATTAAAACAAGAATATATGATTGAGGGTATGAGATTTTCTTTCTCATGTACATCTAAAACATAAATAGAACTAACTATATTATTTTTATACCTATTATATAGGCGAATAACTTTTCGACATGTTTCTCCTTCTACATCATTTTGAAATTTTTTATCACTGTCTAGTATAGTATAAGAAATATTTTTATGTGAAACAGCTCTATCAAAAAAATTACGTCTAGTTCTGTCACCGCCTCCATTTATAGGGTCGTAAGCTAATTGTATTAATTTTGACTCTTTTTTTATGAGTTTATCTGCAATACTAAAATAGAATGTGCAATCATCTATATCTTCTGAAATAAGTTTAAATTTTTCTAATATATTTAATTTAGATAGATGACTTAAATTAATATATATACCATCTCTTTTAAATAAAATAGTTTGAACTTCTTTGGAAATAATAATCTTTCTTTGTAATTTAATAATGTTAGGTTCAAATGTTGATCGATTATTATAAATATAGGTATAAATAGTTTTTGTACTTTGTGATAATTTTGGGGATATAGAAAGATATTTTAGAGCTCTTTCAGAACCATATACAAAATGAAAGCCCATTAAATGTGAAGAAATAATTTGCTCTAATAAATTATTTTCATTAGCTGGTAATAGATCATTTGAAAAATCTTTTAGTATGTCATCTGTAATTATTATTAACATTATTCATCTTCCTCCCAATCAAATTCTTCATTAATTTGAGAGAGATTTTCCTCTGGTTGAAAGAAACCTATAGGCCACTCATGTATAATACCTTTTTCATCATAGGAAATAGATTTAATTTGAGAATGATTAATATCATCACCACTAAATATTAGGATATTACAATTCTTTGAATCAAATTTCTTTTCTAAAATCATTCTACCAACTCTATTAACAATAATGTCACTGTGAGTTTCTAAAATAATGCTAATATTAACATTTGCTTTATTTAAATAGTTTATTGAATTAATAAAAGCATCTACAAGTTTAGCTTGCATTGCAGGATGTAAGTGTAGTTCAGGTTGTTCAATTAAAATGTGAACTTCTTTTTTCGGCAATGTGTAGCTATATTTATTATTAATATTACTTTTTTTCCTTTCAGTATTAAACCACAAAGTGTAAATTATTGGTAATATTTGTGAAAAACCAAATCCAACATCTGCTAAATTTATTTTTTCAGCTTCACTATCTGATGAAAATGATATAACCATAGTTATATGACCTTGTATAGGCTCAGTTCCAATAATAAAACCAAAATTTTCCCAAACCCAATTTTCAAATCCTTTTTTTTCTTGACCTGTTAAATCTTTTAAAATCATTGGCATATTTACACCTTGAGAATCTATTTCATCAATCGATATGCCACTTTCTCTGTAATATCTTTGAATATTGGCTCTTAAAGGCGCTAAATATTGTACATTCAAGAAGTAATCAGCTATCTTTTTGTTTATCATATTTAAGATATTCGTTAAATTACTTAGTAACATTAAACTGAACAATTCATTTTTTCTTTCTTTGTCTTTTATTGTGAAGATATATGTTACAAATAATTTAATTTGATCAATTATTTGTTCGGCTCTATATTGATATGCATATTGATTTTTAGTAAATTGTAAGTTGGAATTCAAAAAATTATTAAAAAAATCTTCTTCATCATCCTTAATTTTTTTATAATCACTTATTTTAATTAATGATAAAAATTCTGAAAAATCTCTCTCAAAATCTCTTCGTAATTTTTCTTCTATTTCTTCTTCTGTTAAAATTTTCACGAGGGGGGTATTTTCCAAGAGATAATCCCTATAAAATTCTCTATATATTTTATTTATAAAATAACCTGCATCAATTGAACCATTGCCTGCTATGAGTATTTCTGGTAAAAATGCTGATCTTTCATGTAAGGTGTCTACTTTTATTTTTGGATAAGAATAGTTAAATAAATTTATATAAATTCCCATTTTTTTATCTAGTGAGAACCTCAATTCAATTTTAATATCTTTCGAAATATTAAATTGTATATTTTTAAAACTATTCTCTTGTATATTTTTAAAACTATTATCGCCTATTTTGACTGTTAGTTCAAAATTGAAATCCGATTCAATAACATTTTTGTCCTTTAATACATATCGTCTTTTTCTAAAATATGGAGTAGTTAACTGCAAAAAATCCTCATGTGTTAATTTAAATTTAAATCCTAACTCTAAATTCTTTGGATCTGCTAATCGATTTATTGCTGTGTCAAAACTTCCGAAATCTACAGAATCTGGACTATACCAAAGTAATGCTTCCCTTCTTTTGGGAATAATAGTTTGTTTCATTAAAGGAAAAAAAGTAAGCCCGAAATACAAAAATAAGCGCACCTTATCGGTACGCATGACGAATGGCCAGCTATCTGAGTTTTTTTCAGA
>NZ_JBYTBB010000104.1:0-13153 GCF_058788755.1 Lysinibacillus sp. FW301-JW8 | reverse complement strand
AGAGAAATCCGACTTTGAATGAATTCAAAGTCGGATTTCTCACGAATTGAAGCTAGTTATGTCCCAGCCTCATTTTTTTATTAAAATCACATCAGACAATGGATAAAACTTTAATTATGGATTTTTTGCGACTGATGAACAAAAAAATATAAAAAAATTAGCAAAAAATACATGTATTCTAAAATAAAGATTTGTTATCATTTTACTTGATAATGATTATCATTATCGTATAATGAGTAATATAGATAATATATAGCATCTTTAGAGAATTTGGAAAATGATGCTTGCATTCATTAAAGAAACTGAAAATAGATAGTAGGGAAAATAAGTTAGCATATTTCATTTATCGAAATGTGTTGTGACACAGAGGAAAGGGTGTTCGTAATTGTTAGAACAAGAATTATTTGATGTAACTATAATTGGCGGTGGTCCAGCGGGTTTATATTCAGCATTTTACAGTGGTTTACGTGAGATGAAAACAAAGCTTATCGAATCACAGCCACAGCTTGGTGGGAAAATTCATGTCTATCCAGAAAAAATGATTTGGGATGTTGGCGGTGTAACACCAATTACAGGAGGACAGTTAATTGAACAATTAATCGAACAGGCAATGACCTTTAATCCTTCTGTATACACAAATGAGAAAGTAACTACCATTTCTAAAAATGAAGAAGGAAATTTCATCATTACTGCCGAATCTGGCAATATTCATTATTCAAAGACAGTAATAGTTGCTATCGGTGGTGGCATTTTAAACCCTCAACGAATAGAGATTGAGGGTGCAGAGCGATTTGAGATATCCAATTTAAATTATACGATTAAATCCTATGAAAAATTTAAGGATAAGGCTGTTATTATTTCAGGCGGTGGCAATACGGCAGTAGATTGGGCACTGGAATTAATGGAGGTTGCTTCTAAAGTATATTTAACGTATCGCAAGGACACGCTTTCTGCACATGAGGCTCAAATTACTGAGCTATTAACTAGCACAATAGAATGTCATTTTAATTCTGAAATTACGAAGCTTATTGCAGACGATGAAGAAGGCATGATTAAAGCTGTTTCCCTAACAAATTATGAAACAGGGCAAGTAAATGAAGTTCCTATTGATGAAGTTGTCATTAGTCATGGCTATGTAAGAGATAAAGAGCTGTTGGATAATAGTCCATTAGATATTGAGCGAAAAAATGATTACTTTATTGCTGGAACGATTCATAGTGAATCCACTATTCCTGGTCTGTATGCAGCAGGGGATATTTTGCAGCATGATGGTAAAATTCATTTAATTGCAGCTACTTTCCATGACGCACTTCATGCAGTAAATAGTGCGAAAAAATATATTCAACCAGATGCATCAGAGGGCGGTATTGTTTCCTCGCATAATGACATTTTCAAACAACGTAATCGTATGCTCTTAAAGGAAAGCTTAAAACGATAAATGTTTTATTAATAGGCGAGCATACATCATTATTATGATCTTTGGAGCACTAATAGCTATTTAGTGTTCCTTTTTAATTTTTTCATTTACGATAGAAAGGATAGATCGGTAGTGGAGATGCAAGAAATTATTCATTTATATACAATGGCACCATTAACATTGATTGATGTCATAACAGAGAAAATATCGTCTGAAACAGTGCTCACAAAATATAAGACAATGAGTCAGGCAGGAGGATTAATGTTCCCGATAAATGGTGAATTTAAAGTAAGAATTGATGGTATAGTTTATGTTTTAGAAAAGGGACATATTATTCATGTTGGTCCCAATTTGCCTATTGAGCGCATTGTTACTAATAATGCAAAACAAGAGTACGCAGTTATCCATTTTAAGCTACCTGATGAGGTAAGGGCAATGTATCCTGTTTATAACAATCATTTTACTATTGAAATTGGCGATAATATAAAGCTGATGAGTATGCTACAGCAATTAATACAAAATTATTTAATGCGTAGTAGTCTGTCATTTCTTCAATCGAAGGCTCTTTTTTTAAATATCTTAGAGGAAATTGTGTTATCAGTAAAATTATTGGACTATCAAGATAAAAAAGAAAAGATGTCGTCTATTATTGAGTATATGCAGGAAAACTATGCAAATAATATGACTGTGCTTGATATTGCTAATCACTTTAATATAGAGCGCCGTAAGCTTACCTACGTATTTGAAAAAAGAATGGGTGTTAGACCAACAACCTATTTAACAGATTTACGCATTCAAAAATCCAAGCTTTTATTAAGAACCACGGATTTATCGCTATCAGAAATCTCTGAAAAGGTGGGGTACACAGACTATTTTTATTTTAGTCGTGTCTTTAAAAAGGTTACGGGTTTATCGCCTACTGAATTTCGTATGTATATGAAATAACAAGCATCTGATGAAAATTAATTTTCGTCAGATGTTTTTTGCATAAAAAAACATAGCTTTTACTTTTTTGGACAACCTAAGTTAGAAAAAATAGTATGAGGTGATAGATATGAAAATCGAGAGGTCGTCCGAATGGGAAGATGGCTTCATCAATCGATTAAATCATCTTGAGAAATGGGATAACTGGACATTATATAAGATGAATTATGACATTGTGAAAATGAAATTGATTCCTGAATTTACAGGATTACAGGCAACGAAATATTTACCAAATTTGAAGCCACTGACACATCAATTAGAAGCTGCTAAAACAGTGATTGAACGCATGAATGGGAAAGCGATTCTAGGTGATGAGGTAGGACTTGGTAAAACAATTGAAGCAGGTTTGATTTTAAAGGAATATCTTATTCGGGGACTTGTCAAAAGGGCACTTATATTAGCACCAGCCTCTCTTATAAATCAATGGGTGGAAGAGCTAAATAGTAAGTTTCATATTCCAGCTATCGCCTATAAAAAAAATTGTCCAATAGAGCGCTACGATGTACTTATTATGAGTATGGATACGGCGAAGAAGAGTCCACACAGAGAGCGCATTTATGAGCAGGATTATGACATGATTATTATTGACGAGGCACATAAATTAAAAAATCATAAAACGCAAATATATGAATTTGTACAAAGCTTAAAGAAAAAGTTTTGTCTATTATTAACGGCTACTCCCATTCAAAACGATGTTTTTGAATTATATTATCTTATTTCATTATTAAAGCCTGGTCATCTTGGTAGCTATGAAACATTCCAATCGGCCTTCTCAGCTAGTAAGCATGATTTAGAGCATGATGATTATTTAAAAGAATTAGTGAATCAGGTGATGGTGAGAAATAGGAGGGAAGATACTGGCATCGAATGGACACAACGACAAGTTCAAATTGTGCCTATCCAATTTACGAAGGAAGAGCGGGAAGTATATGATTTGCTCGGAACGCTTCAAAATACTGGTTCGTTCACTAAAATTACGTTACAGAAAGAAATGTGCAGTAGCAAAGAGGCAACAGGGTTAACGTTATCGAAAATGCTTGAAGACCACTCGGAGTCATCAAAAATTGAAGGCATTCTGGCAAAATTAATGGCTTTAGAAGTGAATACGAAGGCAGAAAAAACGCTAGAAATTATTGAGCAGGCACAGGGGAAAGTGATTATCTTTACAGAATATAGGGCTTCGCAGCTATATTTGCAGTGGTATTTACATTCTAAGGGAATCACAAGCGTACTATTTAACGGGAAATTTAATAAAAGTAAACGTGATTATATGAAGCATTTATTTAAAGAAAGAGCTCAGGTTCTTATTGCAACAGAGGCAGGTGGTGAGGGGATAAACCTGCAATTCTGTCATCATGTCATTAACTACGATTTACCATGGAATCCTATGAAATTAGAGCAACGTATTGGCCGAGTCCATCGTTTAGGTCAGGAGCATGATGTGCATATTTATAATCTTGCTATCGAAAATACGATTGAAGAAAATATCTTAGCATTATTGCATACGAAAATTGATGTTTTTGAAAAAGTAGTAGGGGATTTAGATGCCATTTTAACAAACTTTAAAGAATCCGTTTAGATGTAGGAGGAAAAGCTATGTATCCACAGCAAGTTCATAGTTATTTACGAGAGTTTTTTACCGAAAATGATTGCACTATTTTGAATGAGGATCGTCATTATCTTACTGTCCAATTAACAGTAGATATTGATAAAAAAATTATGAACAGACCTTTTTATTGGCAATATATTGAGGCGACAAATAGTGAGCCAAATCCTGCACAAATAACATTTATTACAAATCAAACAACATCTGCTGTGAACCTGTATGGCGAGGCTATTCATTTCGGTTCTCCAAGACTCAATCAAGTTTTTCAAGCAACAAGAGAGCTAGGAGCTTATGTGGAGATGTATGAGGAAGTTGATCCGACAATCGGGCAGGCTATCTTAACACCGTGGTTAGGCATAAATTATAAAATTTCATATTGCTGTGATCGAACTAAGGAAATGCTCTACTCCTTCGGCATAAATCTCTTAACAGGGGTTATTAAGAAGAATTTTCAAGAAGTCCTCTGTAAAACCGCACTAGATACAGTTCCAGGAGATAATGTTTTTCATGTACAACACATTATTAAGCCGATTCGAGCATTACAAAGACTAGATGCAGCCATTGATGCAATCATAGAACAAGATGACCATTCATGGGCTTCAGAAGCACAAAAGAGGTGGCAGCGTGATCAGCGGGTATTAGATTATTTTTACGAGGATATTGATGACAAGCCAGAATGCTATGATATTGAAAAGAAAGCGTTAGAGGAACAATATGAGACAAAGATTAAAATAGAAATCATTAATGGTGGGTTATTTTATCTATATTGAGCAGGAGCTGTCTAAATAAAAGAGACAGCTCCTTGCTACTTTATTCTTCTTCCACCATGCTTTGGAGCTGTGCTAATTTATTATCCCAGAATAAATCAAAGTACTGCAACCAATCCTCTAGTTCCTTCAGCTTTTCAATATGCAATGTATAAATTTTTTCTCGTCCCTTTTTCTGAGAAGATACGAGCTCAGCTTGCTCTAAAATAGTTAAATGCTTAACGACAGCGGTACGACTGATCGTAAAATTTTCAGCAATTAGTGAGATTGGTTTATTACTTGAGGCAAGCAGCTGTAGGACATGACGTCTTGTCGGATCAGCGATAGCATGAAAGACATCATATTTTACTGCAGGCTGTGTCATTGTGATTCCACAGTTTCTTTTAATTTTTGAGTAACAATCATTGTCCAGCCGCCATCCATATTTTTACGAACAGCTTCAGTAGGTATATTAGCTCTTGGAATAATATGAGATGCCTCTTTCCAACCACCGTGTGTTAACGTAAATTCTGTTTGCTCACCAAGCTCTTTTAGCTCAAATGTAACAAACCAGCCATCTGTATCCCAAGCGAAACGTACAAAATGGGGAGCATTCACTTGCTCCACTTTACATGGTGAAGGACCAAATGGAGATTGGATTGTAAAATCATGTCCTTCAATTGGCTTAAAATCATTTGGCATTAGCCACTTAGATATCTTTTCAGCATTTGTAACTGACTCCCACACCTTTTCAATCGGTGCATTAAGTTTAATCACCTTCACAATATTTTCTAGCTTTTCTGTCATTTTCACATAACTCCTTTTCAAAAATATAACCATAAGGTGTTATGAATATATAACACCTTATGGTTATATGTCAATTGATTTAACTTCTTTCAGCAAATGTTTTTTGTATCGAAAGCATAGCGGCAGATACAGAAGTCTCCCACCTCTATAGGTGGTGAGATGAATACAAATTTAAGCTACTTTTCAGCGGGTGTCCAAACACCCGCTGAAATAGAGGAACTCAGGCTAAGATCTTCACATCCTGTGAAAACGCCTGAGTGACCAACATCGTGCTGCTGACGCTACGTTAGCACTACGCTTTCGCGCAAAAAACATCTGTTGGCCCAAAGCCTCCGGCGGATGTCACGGAATCGGAAAGGAGTTAATAAAGGATGTTAGCCTAAAAACATCGCATCCATGCGATAACGGTTAACTGACCTCTTCATGCAGGCCTAAGCACAAAGCCGATTCCGGACTCAATTATGCCGAGGCATAATATCCTTTTAATATGATTCACATCTTTTTCAAAATGGATTCTTCTATTTTAAATAGCACATGTCAATAATGTTCACGATTTTCAAAGCGCACCGTTGCTTGTGAAATTTTTCTCTATATAAATGACCTTTTCTATAATATTGTCCTTATGGTAGAATTATTTTTATAATTTTCAGACGAAAGAGGAGGGCTTGAAATGGTGAACATATCAGTCTTTTTGATAATGTGTATTTTATTAATTATCTTACCAGGTCCAGATACGGCAATTGCCACGAAAAATACACTTACCGTAAGTAGAAAGGGAGGCTTACAAACCTTACTTGGTTCCTGTTGCGGATTATTAATCCATACTATTGCAGCGGTGATTGGATTGTCCGCTATTATTGTGAAGTCCGCCTATGTATTTTCCATTTTGAAGTATGTTGGGGCGGTGTATTTATGCTATTTAGGTGTCAAAACATTATGGACTTTACGTACAATCCGCACGCAATCTCCTGTAGTTCAAGATGAAACGCAAATCGATCATAAATACGCACAGCAATCTTGCTTTAAGCAAGGCTTTCTAACAAACGTTACTAATCCTAAGGTGGCCGTATTTTTCCTAACATTTTTACCTCAATTTGTAGATAGCACGAGTGGTACATTCATGCCGTTTCTTATAATGGGGCTAATATACACTGCTTTAACAGGAATTTGGTTTGTATTCTATGTTTACTTGTTGGATAAAATTAGCGCATTTATGAAAAAGCCAACTACAAAGGCTGTCATAGAAGGGGTAACTGGCATTATTTTAATTGGTTTTGGTATTAAACTAGCATTGGAAAAATCTCATTGAATATAAAGAAAAGGTCGGTTTGCTACAAAATATGTGATGCAAATCGACCTATTTAATATTTTAAAATCATCTATTCGTGAAGATTAATACCCTTGTCTTTCCAATATATTTGCATAGCCTGACCAAGCCATATCTCTTCCTCAGACGAAAGGGCGAGGAGAAGAGTTGTGTATCATGCTCCAATTCAATATCTTCATCTTTTACATTTTCCACAAGCTCAATTGCACCTGGATATAACTCAAGAGATAGGTCAAAATACTGTTCCAATAGCGCCTGAACGTTCGGATTGGCTGGATCCTGACCATATGCTGCCTTCAACTGACTAAAAAGGTCAGCCATTTCCAAATTTAGCTTCTTATGCTCCTCCTCAGGGACTTTAAACATATTTTCAACCATTTCTTTTGGAAAATAATTGGACAGCCATTCTTTCTGTTCCTCTTCCTTATGCATATTATGAATAAGCATCATAAAGATATTTGCGTTCATAGTGCCTTGCTCATCCATCATACATATGGCATGATCTAAGGCCGAATGGCTTGGTGAAGATGTTCCTGTTTTTGAAGCATCTCTTGCTTTTGAAATTCAAGTGACTCTTTTAAATCTCATTCTTTTAAATGGATTAATGCATGAATTTTTTCCAATGGATAGCCTGAAAATTTCAAGGATACAACTTTTTGAAGCTGTATAATATTTTCATCTGAGTAAAATCTTCTGCCAGTTGTAGAGATAAAGGATGGCTTTAATAAATCAATTTCATCGTAATAATGCAAAGTTCGAATGGTCATGCCTGTTTTTTTGCAAACTCTAATATTGAGTGGACATTATTTTACCTCACTATTACATGTTACCTATCTTCATTCAGTGGGTGTGCAAACACCTACTGAAATAGCGGAACTCAGTCTAAGAAACGCCACGTCCTGTGGCAATGACTGAGTGACCAACATAAATGTTGGCCCAAAGCCTCCAGCGGATGTCACGGATTTTCAAAGGAATGAATTGTGCTCGCACAATTCAAAATCCGGACGTAATTACGCCAAGGCGAAATTGATTGTAAAAGCTAACGTAATGTGGAAGCAACTATTTTTTAGGCTTTATAATATTGGTGAGCAGAAGGTGTTTAAGGCGCTCTTCTAATACTTTCTTTTTTTCTTGACGTTTTTTTCTAATCTGTATAGTTTTTGATATGATGAGTGCGCTGACAATTATCACAATAATCGTGACGCAAAAAATAAGCATATAATAAATTCCTTTTACTTTTTTCTGAGGATGCAGAAATTGTTAATTCCTACTCACATGGGGTAGCTCATGGCTAACGAAAATTCGATTACTAATAACAAAGGTTAAAAGCATTTTTAAGGAAATGACCTTCTTCATGCCATGTTGTTGAATGACTATTTTAGAAAATTGTAAATTCGCTATTTTGTTAGCTAATGTGTATTCCTCTGCATTTGTGATGGCTACTCCATCAGATCGACTGCCTAAAACAAAATTACCAGCAACAGAATGCTGTAAAACATTTGGATGCTTCGATTGATAGTGTACCTCTACGATGTTATCCTCATTATTCATAAATTGATGAGCTACTAAATAATTTTTCAGAGCCCCTTTTAAATCTATTGCAATAACGGTATCACCTAAGATTGTTCTAAAGTATACATTTACAATTTTGGAGCTGCCGATGAACGGCTTTACTTCAACAGAGATTTCTCCTGAAGGTATTACAGCCAGCTGTACAATTGCTTCACGAATTCCATCTGTTAATGTAATATCGGTTCTACCAAAGCCCATACTTTTGAAAAATAACCGATTGCCTACAATATATCCTACAGCAACATCACTGTTCTCAATTTGCAGCCATTTTGCTTCTAAGCCTAAAACGTCCTCACAATTTTGTAGTTCATAAATGTGGTGCTGAAAAGTTAGTCCAAAATTATGCATATTAACAATTCGATTTTCAAGCAATTGCTTTAACATCTGCTGCATCTCCAATCTTTGATAAATTATGACAAAAATCTTAATTCATTATAGGAAAGTTAACTCTCAAAAAACTCTCAACTTGTCAAATTCCTCGGTATAAAGTATTAGATTTATATAGAATTTCAGTCTGTTTAAATGTTTTGTAGTATCGATAGTATTAGTTATTTGAAGGGTGCAACATTGTAAATTACGCGAATATTAAGCGGTATTCTTCCTCCCTCACATTATAAAAAGGGTTTGTGGAATATGGAGAGAATTTATTATTAAAAAGGGGATACAGCAATCTTTTTATAATAAATTAGAATGAATAGGGAGCTTTCAATATGGAATTAAGAGATTTAAAAGCATTTATGGCGGTTGTTGAACATGGAAGTTTTACAAAGGCCGCAAGTGAATCCTTTGTTTCACAGCCTTCTTTAAGTAAAAGTATAAAAAAATTGGAGGAAACCCTGCGAGTAGAATTGTTAAACCGCTCTACACGCCATGTTGAATTAACTGACGCAGGAAGTATTGTCTATAAACAGGGGCAAAAAATAATGCGCTCTGTACTAGATTTACATATTTTATTGGATGATTTATTGAACATTAAGACAGGTGAGATTAAATTAGGCATTCCACCACTGATAGGTACACTATTTTTCCCGGAAATCGCAAGAAAATTCCATTTGCAATATCCAAAGGTACATCTAGAACTTGTGGAACGTGGGGCTAAAATGATAGGTACACTCGTAGAAAATGGTGAAGTTGATATAGGAATTGTTGTATTGCCTACGGATGAAAGGAAATTTTCCGTCCAACCCTTTGTAGAAGATCAATTTTTTGTATTTATTAATGATTCTCATTCACTAGCACGGCAGGAGTATATTCAATTAGAGGATTTAAAAAATGAGACATTTATTATCTTCACGGAGGAATTTACACTACATGATTATGTGATTAATACCTGTAAGACTGTTGGATTTACACCAATCATCGGTTATAAAAGCTCACAATGGGATTTAATTGTAGAGCTTGTATCCTCAGATTTAGGTATCACACTTTTGCCCTATTCAATCGCAGATAAGCAAACAAATAAAAACGTAAAAATTATACCTTTAAAAGATTTTGATATGCCGTGGCGTTTAGGAGTTATTACAAAGAAGAATACATATCAATCTTTTGCATTGAAGCAATTACTAAATAGTATTAGTAGTGAAGAGACAAGTAAAAGATGATTTATGCATTTTAGGAATAAGTAATATTCTAATTAATTCCTTTACTTATAAAATGACATTAGGGTAGAATTTTTCTTAATAAACGAGCAATTTAAGGGGGTTTCGATTATGAGAAACGGGAAAGTGTTGAGTTCGTTTGAGGAAGCTGTGGCAGATATAAAAGATGGGGATACATTAGCAGTGGGAGGCTTCGGGCTATGTGGTATTCCTGAAAAATCTATTGCAGCTTTAGTGCAAAAGGGAATAAAGGACTTAACCGTTGTCAGTAATAACTGTGGTGTTGATAATTGGGGCTTGGGACTTTTACTGGCAAATAAACAAATAAACAAAATGATTGCATCCTACGTAGGTGAAAATAAAATTTTTGAACAGCAATTTTTAAGTGGTGAGCTAGAAGTAGAATTAACACCACAAGGAACATTAGCTGAACGTTTGAGAGCTGGCGGTGCTGGAATTCCTGGCTTTTACACGGCTGCTGGAGTGGGGACGCCAATTGCTGAAGGAAAAGAAGTAAAGGTTTTTGATGGCAAGGAATATATTTTAGAAAAAGGAATTACCGCTGATTTTGCACTTGTCAAAGCGTGGAAGGCAGACAAGCTAGGAAATTTGGTGTTTAGGAAAACATCCCGTAACTTTAATCCATTAGCTGCGATGGCGGGGAAAATTACGATAGCAGAGGTAGAGGAAATCGTTGAAGTAGGCGAATTAGATCCGGATCATATTCATACACCTGGTGTGTTTGTACAACGCGTTTTATTAGGGGAGAATTACGAGAAACGTATTGAGCGTTTGACGGTGAAAAAGGGGGAAGCTTAATGGCTGATACAAGACAAAAAATCGTCAATAGGGCTGTGCAAGAAATACAAAATGGGATGAATGTTAATTTAGGTATTGGTATGCCAACACTTGTTGCCAATGCTATTCCTGCCGATTATGATGTGCTTTTACAATCAGAAAACGGCCTGCTTGGAATTGGACCTTATCCAACGGAGGAAGCGGTTGATCCGGATTTAATAAATGCTGGAAAGGAAACGGTAACAGTTGTACCAGGTGCCTCTTTCTTTGATAGTGCGGAATCATTTGCGATGATTCGTGGAGGACATATTGATCTTGCTATTTTAGGTGGTATGGAAGTATCTGAGACAGGTGACCTTGCAAACTGGATGATTCCAGGGAAAATGGTCAAGGGCATGGGAGGCGCCATGGATCTTGTTGTCGGTGCGAAAAGAGTTATCGTAATAATGGAGCATGTTAATAAAAATGGAGAATCTAAAATTAAAAAGCAATGTGAGCTTCCGTTGACAGGTAAGGGTGTAGTGCATCGATTAATTACAGATCTCGCTGTTTTTGACTTTACAACGGATGGCATGCAGCTTATCGAATTAGCAGAGGGTGTCACTATCGAGGAAGTAAAGGAAAAAACAGCTGCTTCATTCAGCCTTGCATTATAATCAGCGTAACCAGCTCTCTTTTTGAGCTGGTTATACCGGGCTCGAAAAAAATCCGGACCCAATTACGCTGGGGCGTAATTGATTGTCAAGGAGTGGGTTTAGAAAAAATCGGCTCATTTTCGGGACACCGAGGCTACAATGGGATAATGATTGGCCTTCCGAATGCTGTTTATCATTTAGAATTTACAGAGCATATAGAGGGTAATCCATGTCCAGCTCCAACCAAGGATAATCTACTTGTTCTCTATATACCAAGTATTGAAACAATACAACAAATAGCGAATCGTTTAATGCAAATGGGATATCCAGAAGTAGAGCCAGAAAATCCATATTGGGCTGAGAAAGGAATCACAATTGAAGATCCCGATGGCTGGCGCCTAGTTTTGATGAATACAGAAGGAATCTAATTAAATTATTAATGGCACGAGCTTTTACATTCATTGTAGGCTCGTTTTTTTATGTAATGCTAATAATACCCAGTGTGGTATATAATACAATAAGACAATAATATGGAGGTTTCATTATGAAGCGAATAAAGACAACAGAAGAGTGGAGAGAAGTTTTACAGCTATCGAGGCATACACCCTGCCTAGTGTTAAAATACAGCATGACTTGCTTTAGTAGCATTTCCGCATTAAAAGAATTTAAAGCACTGGAAACTAGCTTTCCAAAGTATGTAGTCATTGTGCAAAAGGATAGAATGGTATCAAAAATGATCGAGCAGGAACTTGAGGTGAAGCATGAATCCCCCCAGCTTTTAATTTTGCAGGGAGGGAAGGGTGTATGGCAGGCAACCCATTATAAGATAAAGCAATTACTCCTGTCTAAAGCCATTAGTATGTATGTTAAATAAATAAAAAGATACCCTTCATTATACATAGCGGGGTATCTTTTTTGCGGAAAGCTATTTATTGCCCTAAGGCTTCATTTTGATGATAGTGAGAGGCAATCGATTCTAATTCTAGTTGGGAATAGTTCGCCCAGTTGACCTTTCTAAAATCTTCCTCGTTAAAATATATATTTAATACCTCAGTCATGTTTTCTGCACCGCCTGGTTCTGTTAATGGAGCAGACCAAATAATTGCTGATGTTTTAACACTTTTTAATTTTGAAAGCTCAGCAAATATTTTCGCGGAGTCCTTTAACATTTGACTTTTTGAGCCCTGTTTTACATCTGCATCTTGAATGGATATTGTAACGATTCCCTTTGTATCTTCTACTGTAAATTTACTTTTGACAGTCGCACTCACTATATCTTCAATTGAAGTATTGCTATCAACCGCCGCTTCCTTCGCTTCCTTAGGCGCTGTATTTTTTCCACACGCTGATAATAATAGTGTAGCAAGTAAAAACAAATAAACTAACTTTTTCAATATCATGACCTCCCTTGTTACTACCATATATGTACAAAATGAAGGTGAATTATACAAGATGAAGGAAGGTTATCAATACTTTTTTCACTCTAAGTGGGAAGATAAAGCCTCTGACGGATGTCACGGATTTTGAAGAGGAGTTTTTCGTGCAGGCTCGAAAAAAATCCGGATGCAATTACGCTAGGGCGTAATTGACATGTTGTTGAAATACTATTATGTCAATGAAATCAAGGTGACAAATTAAAAAGTATAGCCCTTTTTCAAAACGA
>NZ_JBYTBB010000103.1:0-13281 GCF_058788755.1 Lysinibacillus sp. FW301-JW8 | reverse complement strand
TAAGTGTCTTTCATTTTCTTTAAAAACGGAAGAAATAGAAAACAGAAAATTCAATTAAAATTCACGCGACGTTAGTGCTGATCATTAATTTAGGAATACTTTTTTGAGAGGGGTTTAGAAAAAAGATGAATAAAAAGTTTATACTAGTTGGTTTGATAGCATCATGCATGATTATTTTGGCTGCATGTGGAGGAGTAGACAAACAGAGCAAATTAAATTCAACCTCCGACAGTAACGGAGAATCAGCGCAATATCAAGTGAACAATACAGGAACAAACGAAACAAGAACGATCGAGTATCTCGGCGAAAAGTATTCCATCCCACAAAACACAGAAAAAATTGTGATTGGGGCTATGGAAGCGATGGAAGATGCGGTAATGCTTGACGTTCATCCAATAGGGGCAATATCGGTAGGCGGAAAGTTTCCAGAAATGTTTGCTTCAGTAACAGACAAGGCGGAACCAATTGGTGAAAAAAGACAACCTAACTTGGAGAAGATATTGCAATTGAAGCCAGACGTTATTTTGGGTTCAGCTAAGTTTCCAAAAGAGGTTGAGGAGAAATTGCAAAAAATCGCTCCCACTATTTTGGTGTCGCACGTTTCTACAAACTGGGAAGACAACTTGAAGTTAATGGCTGAATTAACTGGAAAACAAGCAGAGGCAGAAAAAATTCTATCCCAATATAAAACAGATACACAAGCAGTAAAAGCATCGTTAAAAGAAAAGCTTCAAGTTAAAAAAGTAGCCGCTGTTCGTATTCGGGGAGGGCAAGCTTACATTTTTGCGAAAAATGTAGACTTTAACCCATTTTTGTACGATGACATTGGTTTAGAAATGCCAGAACAGATAGGCATGGCGAAATTGCAAGATGCAATCTCTGTCGAGCAACTGGCAGAAATGAACCCAGACTATTTGTTTGTGCAATTCTCTACGAGTGATAACAAAGATGCAGCAAATGCATTCGAAGACTTGAAGAAGAATCCAATTATCCAAAATATTAATGCCTTTAAACACGATCACGTATATGTCAACGTGGTTGATCCGCTTATGGAAGGAGGCCCTGTTTATAGTCGAATCATGTTTTTAGAAAGTGTGCAAAAACATCTGAACAAGTAATGGAATGGAGCAGGGAGGAATGAAATCGTTATTAAGCCATAAGTTTGTTCAAATTGTCGTGTTATGCATTCTTTTCAGTATGACAATAGTTGTATCTCTTTTCTATGGTTCGAAATCAATGAGTTATGAAATGATGTGGCAGGCGCTTTTTCATTTTGATTCAGAGAATATGGATCATTTAATCATTCAAACATCGCGCCTTCCGCGTGTGATAGGGGCGCTATTGGTTGGTGCCTTCATGGCGGTTTCAGGAGCTTTAATGCAAGGGATGACAAGAAATTATCTTGCCTCCCCTTCGATTATGGGCGTGGCCGATGGCTCGGTGTTTGTCATTACAATATGTATGATTTTCTTGCCAGGTGCATCTTCTATGACCCTTATTATATACTCGTTAATCGGTTCAGCACTAGGCGCCTCCCTAGTTTTTTCAATAGCTAGAATGTTACCTAACGGAATGACACCGCTAACTTTGGCTATATTAGGGACGATTCTTGGGACGTTTCTCAATGGGATCTCTCAAGCGTTAGCTACGTATTTTCAAGTTTCGCAAAATATTAGCTTTTGGTATAACGCAAGGTTGCATCAAATGGATCCGACGCTCATCAAATGGACGATTCCATTTGCGATTGTTGGATTACTGCTTGCTTTTGCTGTAGCTCGTTCCATTACTGCTATTTCACTTGGGGAAGAACTCGCTCAAGGATTGGGTATCAATCTTTTTGTTGTTAAAGCTTTGACTATGTTGAGCGTGGTAATCTTAACAGGAGTATCGGTCGCAATAGCTGGAAATATACCTTTTATCGGTTTAATCATCCCTCATATTACGAGAATTCTGATTGGGCAAGACTACAGGAAAATTATTCCTTGCGCAGTGGTGTTTGGAGCTTTGTTTTTAGCATGGTCTGATATCATCAGCCGCTTTTTGAATTATCCATTCGAGACGCCGATTGGTGTAGTAACCGCGTTATTTGGTGTCCCTTTCTTCCTTTATTTAATTAAGAAGAAAGGGGGAGTAAACATTTGAATAAGCTTAGTCAGCGCGATCGATTTTTGTTTGTTTTCTTATTGACTTTAGCACTTTCCATTGTTGTGATGTATGTTGCCGTAACGAATGGAACGTTTGATATGTCGGTGATAGATGTTCTTAGAACGTTATTTCGTGTTCAATCCGTCAGCGAGTATGACATAGTGATTTTCGAATTTAGGTTACCACGAATTGTGATTGGAGCATTAGTAGGACTTGCGTTAGGGATTGCTGGTGCTGTCCTTCAAGGAGTTACAAGAAACCAACTAGCAGACCCAGGCATTCTTGGGATTCATGCAGCTGCTGGAATGGCGATTATTTTGTACATGTTTTTCATTCAAGGAACGGTGAAAGGCGCTAACTGGTTATCAATTATGACGATGCCGCTTTTTGGTTGGCTTGGTGGCATGACGGCGGCATTATTATTGATGCTTTTCGCTCGGTACAAAGGTTCGCTTGATCCACAGAGATTAATTTTAGTAGGGATTGCCTTTAGTTCAGGTTTTGGTGCCATTACTCTTTATATTTCATTAAAGATGGACCCCCAAGATTTTGAAATGGCGACAGTGTGGTTATCAGGCAGCCTTTATAGTACGGCTTGGATTCATATATTAGCGATACTGCCATGGATAATAATTTTAACTCCAATCATTTGGTGGAAATCGCACAGACTTAACCTATTAAATTTGGATGAGTCATCAGCAATAGGAATAGGTTTAAATAAAGACCGGGAAAGAATGATTTTTCTTTTATGTTGCGTCGGGTTAGTTAGCGCATGTGTATCAGTAGCAGGAAGCGTTGGATTTATTGGCTTAATTGCCCCTCATATAGCAAGAAGGCTAGTCGGCATTCATTATAAATATGTAATACCTGTCTGTGGAGCAATCGGCATGCTTATGGTATTAGTTGGAGATTTTATCGGAAAGACGATCTTTGCTCCAGCTGAACTGCCTGTAGGCATTGTGATCTCCATTATCGGTGTTCCTTATTTCGTATATCTTCTGTTTAAAAAAAGAAAGTAGAGTAAAGAGAAAAGGAAGCCACTCAGAAGAAATTGGAATTAAAATTAATCTGCTCAGACTAACGACAAGCTTATAACAAAATAAAAATTTAGGTGGATTATTCATGTCATTAACAGTAGAAACACAACAAACAAAAGTGATTAAAACTACTCCAATTTTAATTTCTTTCTTAATTGCTGGCTTCATTGGATTGTTCGGTGAAACGGCATTAAACATGGCTCTTGGGGATTTAATACAGGTATTTTCTATTAGTTCTTCCACAGTTCAATGGTTGACAACAGGTTATTTATTGACCTTGGGGATATTAGTTCCTGTCTCGGGTCTCTTACTTCAATGGTTTAGTACACGTCAATTATTTATTGTGTCATTGATTTTTTCAATTATTGGGACACTAGTCGCAGCTCTTGCACCAAGCTTCGGAGTATTAATGTTTTCACGTGTAATTCAGGCTATAGGCACTGGATTATTGCTGCCTCTGATGTTTAATTCGATCTTATTGATTTTTCCCATCAATAAACGAGGGGCAACAATGGGACTAATAGGGTTAGTCATTATGTTTGCACCCGCAGTTGGGCCCTCAATCTCAGGATTAATTCTTGAAAAACTGACTTGGCATTGGATTTTCTGGGTTTGTTTACCGTTTTTAATTCTTGCATTAGTATCGGGTATAGTGTATATGCAGAATGTATCAACCATAACTAAACCCAAAATTGATATATTATCTATTATTCTATCTTCGATTGGTTTTGGCGGGATTGTCTATGGCTTTAGCAGTGCGGGTGAGAATGGCTGGGGAAGCACGATTGTGATCACGATGATTATAATTGGTCTTGCTGCACTTACCTTGTTTTCTTTGCGACAATTAAAAATGGATAAACCGATGCTTGATTTACGTGTATTAATATATCCAATGTTTACTCTAGGTTTATTGTCCGTATTTATTTGCTTTATGGTAATAATGTCCACAATGATTTTGTTGCCATTATATTTGCAAACGGGACTAGCATTGACTGCATTCACCGCAGGGCTTGTTTTGTTGCCAGGTGGTGTGCTGAATGGATTAATGTCCCCAATTACAGGTCGTATCTTTGACAAATTCGGACCAAGAAGACTTGTTATACCTGGATTTGCAATCATGCTTATCATGTTATATATCATGTCAAACGTAACCATTGAAACACCGGTTAGTATGGTAATTGTGATGCACTCCATTCTATTTATAGGTGTATCGATGGTTTTGATGCCTGCTCAGACAAATGGACTAAATCAATTACCCAAAAATCTTTACCCAGATGGGACTGCTTTAATGAATACATTACAGCAAATGTCTGGAGCAATTGGCACTGCAGTTGCGATTACGATTATGTCTGCATCTCAGAACAGATATATGAACAATATGACTGATCTATCAGACCTTTCTTCAATTGGAGCTTCATTAACAGTGGGAGTACAGGACTCCTTTAAATTCACTCTAATTATAGCTATGGTTGGTTTAATTATTTCCTTTTTCATCAAATCTTCTCGCGTTGAATAGGGTTTACTAATTAATTAAGAGTGATATAAGAACCTCTTTGGAAAAACCTTACGTCTCTCCAAGAAGGCAATAACATAAAGCTGATGATGTAATCTCTGGAATACTGCTGAAGCATTCTAGTTACCAATATTATGTTAGATCAAGCTGAAGACTTTTTTGTTAAATAAGTATTGAATCAATTGTGTAATAAGAAAAAAGCTAAGAATTTAAACGCTATACTTTTACCTTGATAGGTAATTGTATAGCGTTTTTTCATCCATGATTTTATTTGTAAAAAAATATAACATTGTATTTTATTATCATTTTAGCATATTTTCTTCACTGACTAATAAACCTAAACATTTTGTAATTTACATCCACCCGAATATTACGGTTTTTCTTGACCCCTTTTAAATACTACAGTTCTTTTCATTGTCGACAGGGAATAAAGTAAGAAAAAAATATGTAAAGGAATTTTTATATTTGCTGCATCATTTTTATAATATCGGTATAGGTGATAGATTCAAGGACATGTTCCTCAGCAATTTGACCCTCATGTAAGCGAACAATTCGATGACAGCAACTTGCAACAAGCTCTGGATCGTGCGTAATAACAAGTACATGACAGTCATTTTTAGCTAAAGTTGTAATTAAATTGGCCACACGTGTTAAATTAAAACCATCAAGTCCAGACGTTGGTTCGTCTAATATAAAAAGAGTTGCATTTTGCATAAGACCTACTGCAAGTACAAGCCGCTGTTTCTCGCCACCAGATAAAGTAGCAGGATGACGATCTTTTAAATGCCAAAGCTGTAATTGCTGTAGGATTCTCCCTGCTTTTTCTGTTTCTTCAGGATGCGTCAATAAAATTTCATGCCATACGCTATCTGTAAATAGTTGATACACGGTATCTTGCATAACAAACCATACTTTTGTCATTCGTTTATTTGGAGGTAAGGTTTCAGCATTTAATTTGATTGTACCACTACGTTCTTTGATTAAGCCTGTTAAGTTTCTGGCTAAAGTTGTTTTACCAGCACCATTATGACCAATTAGAGCTGTTACTTGTCCTCGTGGTAAAGCTAAAGTAAAGTGATTTAAGATTGGCTTAGCATGTTTCTTATATTGAATTGTTATCTTATCAATTGTGAATAAGGGCTTGTTATCATACTTTGTTAAGTGCAAATGTCCATGTTCTAAAATAGGTGAACGTAAACCTAAAGATATCAAGACTTCATTTGAAAGCATTTTAAGCTCTTCAGGCGTGAAACTCTGTTCGATTCGACCATTTTTCATGTATAGGATTCGATCTGCAATGTTCATTAAATAATGGAGGCGATGTTCAATGATAACCATCGTCTTATATTGTGCCTTTAATTGTAGCAAAGTTTTTTCAAGCTCAGCTGTGGCGTGTAAATCAAGATTTGCTGAAGGCTCATCCATAATAAATAATTCAGGTTCAATTAATTGAGTAGCAGCAATGGCAACTTGCTGTTTTTGTCCACTTGAAAGGTAATCTAAAGGTTGGTGGCGTAACACTTGCAAGCCAGTAGTATTTAATATATGTTCAAGTCTTGAGTTAATTTGTTTAGATTCTACCCCATAATTCTCCATTTCAAAAACAAGTTCATCTTCTGTTATAGAAGTGAAAAACTGTGATTTTGGGTCTTGGAAGACACTTGCAATATTTTGACTTAGTTGCCATAGAGGTGTTGTTTTAGTGTCATGTCCTGCAATATTAATCTTGCCAACAAGTTTGCCTTCATAAAAATGTGGTATTAGTCCATTTAATATACGCCCAAGTGTCGTCTTTCCAGAGCCTGAAGGACCAGTAATTACAACGCATTCACCTGTTGCAACGTGCAATGACAAGTCTTTCAGAAGCTGTTCACCTTGTGGTGTTATAAAAGATATGTCTTGTAACGAAATCATAATTTTCTCTCCTTATATCCATAATGTCCCAATTAATAAAAGGAAAAATAAACAAGCTACACTATCGTATGTTTGAAAAGCTATATGATGATGGCTTGTTTTTTTATAGGGAGCGTCTATACCACGTGTCGAGGCAGCTGCGCTTAAGTCGTCTGCTAATCGAATCGTGCGCATTAATAATGGAACGATAGCGTACTCAAAAAGCAAGAGTGGCTTCCACCAATTTTTTAATTGCCTTAATGAAATACCGCGAATGTATGCATTCTCTTGAATTAACTTTGATTCACTTCTCAGAATAGGGAAGAATCGAAGTGTTACAGCTAATGTAAGTAAAATGCTTTTTGGTACATGTATTTTTTGTAAACTTGAGAGCAGACGTCCTGTTGGCACTTTTGCTAAGCTGGAAGCAAAAATTAAAGTAGGCAACATTTTGCTAGTGATTGCGAGCATGAGTAAGGCTGCATTCAAAATGCCATTGCCATCGACTGTATGTAACAGTAATAGTAATGCTGAGAAAATAAAATAAAAAATAAACCACTGTGCTGTAAGTCGAAAATAACCTTGTAAAAGCACAAAGGCAATAGCTAGAATCGCTAATGCCATTGCTCCTGTAGTTGTAACAAATACGGCTAAACTTCCGCACAGTAGCAATAACATAAATTGAATACGTGCGTCGAACAATTCGCCAACTCCTTTCTTATTGATATTGAATGTAGCCTGCCTTTACAAAGTGCTTTTGTAAAATCTTTTTTGCAATATAACTCCCAAGCAATGTCATCACAACAGAAAAACAAATACTGATTGTTAACCATAGTGGTGAATAAGCATACGTTAACATACGTTCAATGGTATCTTGAGAAAATTGCATTTTTTCTAAGCTTTCTTTACCGAATACATAAATATTAATAACCCCACCAAAACCATAAATTGCACCAAAAACACTATAAGCGATAGCCTGTCGAGTTACATTACGATATTGTGTACCGTCGCCAATGATTAATGTCAGTTCAGCGAGCAATCCAGCTAAAGTAAACAGTGGCAACATTAATGGTGCACCCATAATTGTATAAATTAAACCTAAAATAATTCCCATAAAAAGTAATGGACCTTGCTTGCCAACACGAATGGCCATTAATAAATACACTAAACTGCTAAAAAACATTCCAACACCAGTGATATATGGCATAGCGACAATTGATAGTGGAGCCATAGCTGCATTAACTATTGATTTAATAATAAAAATAATAATGCTGTACAACCCAATCGTAATAAAATCTTTTGCCTGTAAATGTTGTTTCATTGTAGACACTCCTTCTTCATATTGATAAAGTAAATGATAACGATTATCATTGTTGATAACCACTCCATTAATTTTAAAAAACTCCATTAAGATTGAGAGGAAGTCATTACATGTCAACAGACATACTAACACGCAGTTATGAAACATTAATTGGTCGCTATATTCAGAAAAAACAAGATACTTGGCTTGGGGAACAGTACGAGTATTGTTCAGAGAGTGGTGAGGGAAACATCACTCGCTATTTTTTAGAATCAGGTATTGAGCTAGTTTTATTAAAGAATTGTACACATCATCGTTTGCGGGAATCTCTGCCGTTTGCTCGCTCCAATTTGATTGAAATAACGTCTCTTATAAAAGGACATATTAAGGTTCGATATCATCCTAATGATGAATGGACGCAATGTGACGATTCACATCTTATTTATTTCGATTGGTCAAAGCCGTTACCCTATTATGATTTTGTGTGTGAACATGCAGATGGTATTGTGTTGTACGTTGATTTAAATGTTATTACTAAAGGTGCTACAGCCAACAATACTTTGCAACAAATGATGACTCGCTTTTTTCGCCATCAAAAGCGTATTTTTACAAGAGAAAGTTTACCGATACATCGTGCGATTACATCACAATTAATGGTGCAATATAGCGAAAGCCTAATGAATCAATGTATATTGAAGGCGCGGGCATTAGATTTTTTATCACACGCTATTACGATAAACATGGAGCAAGAGGCAGCTTTTTGTCCTGACCAACGCATTCATGAGATAAAGTATTATATTGATGAAAATTACGATGAAGTTTTACAAGTTAATTTACTTGCTCAGCAATTTAATATTCCCAAGTTGGTGTTGCAACAACAGTTTAAACAAACTTATGGCTGTACGGTATATCGTTATATTCAACGTAAGCGCATGGAGCAGGCTGCTCAAGAGCTAATTGTAACGAACAAAAGTGTGACTGATATCGCTTATGATGTTGGTTATAATAACCCTAGCAAGTTCTCAACAGTATTTAAGAAACATTACGGAGAAACGCCATTGCATTACCGTCGAAAAAACTGTCCGAGATATATCGCTCGATGATTTGTAATATAGTGAAACGTACAGAGATTTCATCGTTTTGGATAGAGTCAAAGGTTTTCTTGTTGTACTGGTCAAATTATCGACATTAATAGAATTTGTCTGGTTACTTAATAAAAAGCGATATGATTCTTCAGAAGAATCATATCGTTCTTTTTTTTGGATTGATTTCATGCCTTTTAGAGTAGTGACATTGACGTTTATTCGTTATAAAGGAGAAAAGTGTAAAGGAGAGGACATTATTGAAAGAACAGAGAAATAGTCAATTTCTATGGCAGCAAACTAAGGGAGAGCGAGGCAAACTATTTATCGCCTCACTATTTAGTGCTTTAAGTACGGTGTTGATGTACGCACCATACTTAATTGCCTACTTTATAATAGAAGAATTATTAAAAATAGTACCGGATCAACAATTAATCATTTTTCTCGCCTTTTTAACGGCAGGTTTAATTTTACTACGATTTTTATTCTTAGGTTTATCTGGTGTCTACTCTCATATTGCAGCATACAATATTTTGTATAATCTCCGAGCCAAAACAACCTCCCATATAGGAAGGCTTCCACTAGGCTATTTCTCTAAAAAAACATCGGGTGATTTAAAAAAAAGTATTAATGAAGATATTGAGAAAGTGGAAAATACGTTAGCACATCAGTTACCTGACATTGCAGCAAGTTTTATCGCACCTATCGTAATTTTTGTTTATTTGTTGACTGTAAATATAAAACTAGCTTTATTTTTATTAATTCCTTTAGTGTTAAGCTATGCTACTCAAATGTACATGTTTCGAAACGCCCATCAGAATATGAAAAATTACCACAACAGCTTGACCGAAATGAATAGCGCTTTTGTCGAATATGTTAGAGGGATGGCTGTATTTAAGGCATTTAATATGACAGGTGCGTCATTCAGCAAGCTTCGTAATGCAATTTTTGACTATGAAAAAACATGGGTGAAAATGACACGTGATCAATCCGTTTCTTATTCAATTTTCGTTATTCTAACTGACTCAGCTCCACTATTTATCATTCCAATAGGTGGCATTATGATGCTACAAGGAAATATTCCCCCAAGTGCTTATTTGTTATTTTTAGTTTTAAGCATCCCATTTTTAGTCTCATTAAAACAGTTAATTGAGCTATCTCGTGGGTTAACCATGATGTTTGAAGGGCTGGGTCGTCTAAAAGAGGTGTGGCAAGAGCCCGCGCAAATTAGTGGTGGACAATCGTTAATGCGGGACGAAGTACAGAAATTGACATTTGACAGTGTATCATTCAAATATGATCAACAATATGTCTTAAATAATATTTCATTTGAGATCCAACGTGGTGAGATGATTGCCTTTGTCGGACCATCTGGTGCAGGGAAGACCACTGCCGCAGAGTTAGCAGCACATTTCTATAATGTAGATGAAGGTGTAGTTACTTTAAATGATATTCCGTTGCAAGAAATGAATACTCAAAATTTAATGGAGCATATTGCATTCGTTTTCCAAGATACGTTTTTAATAGACGATACGATGTATCACAATGTTACGATGGGTGGCAATTATACGATGGAGGAAGTAAGGAAAGCATGTCGAGCTGCGGAGATTCATGACTTTATTCTAAGCTTACCCCATGGTTACAACACAAAATTAGGAGAAGCTGGTGTCAAGGTGAGCGGCGGGCAGAAACAACGCTTTGCAATTGCACGCGCTTTACTGAAAGATGCTCCTATTGTTATTTTAGATGAAGCAACATCACATGCAGACGCCGAAAATGAACGAAAAATTCAGCGCGCTCTCAGTCATCTATTGAAAAATAAAATGGTCATTACCATTGCACATCGCCTTCATACGATTGAGGGTGCTACACGTATTTATGTATTTGAAGAGGGGCGTATTGTAGAACAAGGTACGCACCAACAATTACAGGCACAACAAGGGTTATACGCTCGACTTTGCGACGCTTATAACAGAGTACAGGAGGGATGATAGATGTACCAAAAATTACAGCGTTTATTTAATGGACAATTATCACACTTATACTTACCATTGGTACTAAGCTTTATTGATACGATTGGTACGGCTAGTGTATATGGTACAGTTTACTATGTTGTGTTAAATATTGTGAACAAAAGCCTTACGACCAAGTCACTGTCAGTTGCAATAGTTATTTTACTGAGCGGCTATATTTTACGCTTTATAATGGTTGGTTTTTCACAATATTTGTTCCAAATAAGAGGAGCTCAACTTATTAGAGAAGCGCGCCTTCAACTATCAAGGCATCTACAAACATTGCCTTTAGGATTCTTTTCAAAGGAAAGCATAGGGACATTAATTAATACTTGTACAGTCAGTATGACGCAAGTAGAGCGGGTAATTACTCATCTGTTAGGTGACCTAATGAAGGTGATGGTCGTTACAGCCTATATTATTATCGCTTCATTTCTTATTAATTTAAAGCTCGCTTTTATCCAACTTATCATCGTGTTACTGACTCTCCCGTTGCTGCTATTATTAGGAAGGTTAGGCAAAGATGGTGGTGAACGTAAAAAGAAAGCAGTAAGTGAGGTGCTGTCTCGTGTGATGGAATATATCGATGGCATACGTGTATTTCGTGCCTATAATCAGACGGGCACAGCTTTTCGAAGACTAAATAATGCCTTTAAACATTATCGAGATGAAAGTGTAAATTTAGAAGTAAAATTAGTTCCTTTTAATTTTCTGTTTTTTATAATGATTGATTTTATAGCACCAGCAATTTTTATTGTGGGCTCCTATTTATTATTAAGTGGGGAGATTGAGCCAGCTACTTTAATTGTGTTTTGTTTAATTTCTCTTAGTGTTTCAGCAATGTATCGCCCATTTAGTATTCTTTATACGGAATATAGCGTACTTATGGTAACAATAAATCATATTGACTCATTGTATACGATGCAGACACAAAGTTATCATAAAACGCAAACAGATTTTGAAAAACCTTTAATCGAATTTAAAAATGTGTCGTTTGAATATGAAGCGAAGCAACCAGTCTTACAAAATGTATCGTTTACGTTACAGCCTAATACATTAACAGCTCTAATTGGCCCCTCAGGCTCTGGTAAAAGTACGGTACTTCATATACTTGCTCGTTTTTTTGATAACCAGCAGGGGGAAGTTCTAATTGATGGAAAGGCTATTAAAGATTACAAGCCTGATGCTTTATTACAGCAAATGAGCATTATGTTTCAAAGACCTTTTATTTTAAATGCAACTATTTATGAAAATATCACTATGGCAAAGCCAGATGCAACGATGAAAGAAGTAGAAAAAGCTTGTCGCTTAGCAAATTGTTATACTTTTATTGAGAAATTAGAAGAGGGATTCAACACGATGGTAGGAGAAGGTGGTTCGACTTTATCTGGTGGAGAAAAACAGCGTATATCATTAGCGCGAGCATTTTTAAAAGATGCACCAATTATTCTATTGGATGAAGCTACAGCATCTCTGGACCCGGATAACGAACTTGCTATTAAGCAGTCTGTGAATGAACTTATAAAAGGGAAAACAGTGATTGTAATTGCACACAAGTTAGATACAATCCAGCATGCTGACCAAATTTTATTTATGCAGGATGGCAAAATTATCGAACAGGGTACACACGAAACATTACTTCAGAAAAATGATCGCTATGCGGAAATGTACTACGTGCAACAACAAGCGAAAGAATGGACTATTTATACAGCACAATAAATTTAAAAGAATCTCAAAACCTCTGCAATATTCAATATTTGTTCTGCAACAAACATGGACGATTCCGAAAGATTGAAGATAGAATATAACTAAAACATAACTTAAATCAGCTAGAGAAGAATATAGTTTTTTTCATCATATTCTTTTACAAATTCTTGGGTTGGCATTATTTAATCGCATTCAACTACGAGTATAAGTTTATTGTGCTATTAAAGATGGACAAATTGCAGATTTTGAAACAGTTGAAGAGGTTATGGACTCAAAAATTTTGACAGATATTTTTAAAACAAAAATAGAAATTATTGAAGGTCCTTATGGTCCAATAGTTGTTTATTAGTTACAAAATTTTTTAAAAAAAGAATTTCAAAAAATGACTATGACATAAAAACTAATAGAAATTAAATTATTTACTGTTGCTTGCACAGATTATAACAGCTACCCTAGTTGAAGTTGCCGCCTGTATTTTACAGGACATGTTGTTGAAATACTATTATGTCAATGACATCAAGGTGACAAATTAAATAGTATAGCCCTTTTTCAAAACGAGGGGTTGATCTCCGTTCCGACTGAGTGCTTTCCT
>NZ_JBYTBB010000102.1:0-13839 GCF_058788755.1 Lysinibacillus sp. FW301-JW8 | reverse complement strand
AAACACGCTCCTTTAGGTTAGTAATTATAGTGTACTAGCCCTTATAGAATCTGTCTAACCTAGTGTAGCCTATCCAAAGATAATTATTTTGTTCATGTGGGTGAATAATAAGGCTACCTATCTTGTGTCTTCTATAGATAAATTCTTTCTTAATATGCGCTGGTGCATCATTCACAATATTTTTTAAATCCATATTTTCACCTTCTTTTCGCTTTTGGTCATTTGACCTTTTTTCATTATAGATTGAATTATATAATCAGGGCAAATAAGAATTGGAGGTCTTGTTATGAGGAAATTAATTATTGACACAGATACTGGCAGTGATGATGCTGTAGCGTTAATTATGGCATTAAAATCAACTAGTCTTAAAGTAGAAGCGATCACAACTGTTTGTGGTAATGTCCCAGTTGAATTGGCAACAAAAAATGCACTAATGACTATCGAAGTTGCTAATGGTCAAAAGCCACCTCTTTATGTTGGAGCAGGCAAACCACTTATGCGTGATTTAGTTACAGCTGTTAATGTTCATGGTGATGACGGAATGGGAGATTGTCATTTAATAAATCCTACTCTTTTGCCAGAAACCAAGCATGCCGTAGATGCTATCCTTGAAATTATTGAAAATAACCCTGGAGAAATCGAAATTGTAACCATTGGTCCTGTTACAAATATTGCCCTTGCTATTTTAAAAGCACCGGAGACAATGAAAAAGGTAAAGCATATTTACACAATGGGCACTTCTGGCTTTGGCCCTGGAAATACTACGCCTGTTGCTGAATTTAATGTGTATGTAGATGCAGAGGCATATAGTATTATGCTCAACTCAGGTATACCTACTACTATCATTGGATTTGATGTATGTTTAGGCGAAGCAGCTTTGAATAAGGACGATATGGATGTATTACTATCAAGTGGTAAAGAAGAAGCTGTGTTCTCTGTTAAATGTAACCGTTCCTTGCTTGAATATAATATACAAAGAAGTAATGAACATATTGTTGATTTACCAGATGCCGTGGCAATGGGTGTTGTGTTATGGGATGAAATCGTTCTTGAAGAAAAGTTATGTTACTGCTATGTGTGTACTACAGAAGCTGCTGCCTATGGTCAAGTGATAATAAATGACGGTAGTAAACTTGCCATTTCTGATGGATTTGCAGGGCACATTCCTAATGCAACAGTTTGTAAGACCATTGACAATCAATTATTCAAGAAACGTCTATTAGCATTATTGGTAAGTTAACATTATGGGGTGTTTAGATGAAATTTTTAAACTTCGGATCATTAAATATTGATAAAGTTTATACAGTTCCTCACTTTGTTAAAGAAGGAGAAACAATATCTTCAGACAGCTATGACGAATATCCAGGTGGAAAAGGATTAAACCAATCCATAGCCCTTGCAAAATCTGGTGCTCAAGTGTTTCATGCAGGTAAAATTGGCAAAGATGGTCTGTTTCTAAAACAACAATTAGCATTAGAAGGAATTAGTGTTGAGGGAATAGATGAGGACGGTTTGATAACAGGGCATGCCATTATTCAAGTGACTCCTACAGGTGAAAATTGTATTTTTCTCTATGGTGGAGCGAATAAAGAAATAACTGTCGAACAAATTGATAAAGTACTTGAGGACTTCAATTCGGATGATTTCCTAGTTCTACAAAACGAAATAAACTGTCTAGATTACCTAATCAATGCTGCTTATAAAAAGGGTTTAACCATTGCGTTAAATCCTTCTCCAATAAGTGATTCTATTAAGAATTTAGATTTTTCAAAAATTGATTTTCTGATACTGAATGAGATCGAAGGACGAGAAATTAGTGGAGAAAAATCACCTAACAGAATACTCGATCACTTACTATCAAACTATAGTAATTTAAAGGTTGTGTTGACTTTAGGTACAAATGGCGTCATATATAGAGACAATATACAAGTACACAAGCAAGAAGCCTATAAAGTCAAAGTGAAAGACACAACGGCAGCAGGTGATACTTTCTTGGGTTATTTTCTTAGCATGATTTCCCAGAATCCTGATATTAAATTTGCACTTATCGTTGCCTCAAAAGCTGCTTCACTTGCAGTATCTAGAAAAGGCTCTTCTTCTTCAATCCCGATTTTGGCAGAGGTACTCGGTAAATAAGTTAGATATACATGATAGATAGCAAAGCTGCCGATTATTGAAAGTTATGACATCGCTTTTCCTGCATGGTTATGATTCGATTCTTATCTACAATTAAAAAGTTGGTAAGCTTGTTACTGTAATAAATTGGTGATAATATAATTGATATCTGTAAAGAGTACAATGAAGGAGTAACAAAGGAAGCTGTTTTGGTAAAAGCACTTGATAAAGATGAAACCATTATACAGTATAATCAAGGGAAAAATCCTCCTGACTTCGACTATGAATTTAATCTTACAATATTTTGAACAAGAAGCTTTCTTAATAAATTTAAGAGCAGAATTGGATAGAGAGACAAGGTACAAGTTAGATCAATAAAGAACTCATCGGTCGAATTGAAAAGTATCTTAAAGCTCAAGGGATAAATAGTCCGGTTTGCACAATAAGGCGAATAATATAATCAACGATTGAAATCGAAATAATAACTCTTTATTATAACTGTATACTATACTGAAGGTGTTTGTTGAACTTATGTTTGTTACTGGGTGTAAACTTTCTTAATGATTCTATGCATTAAGAAAGTACCATTTATAGAGTAAGAAGAATTTTAACCTAATTACTTTTATTAAAAGAACAGGAGATTATAAATGGAAATCTTAATTAGACAGGAACGCCCAGAAAAATATTAAATGACTTTAATGAAACATTGATTAATTGGAGGGCAAAAATGCGACACTTTAAAAGCCGTTACTTGTTTATAATTTTTGCTTTGTTGTTAACAGGGTGTGTAAGTGTAGAAAAAGAAAAACCTCTAGAAAAGGAAAAATCGCAATTAGCAACGGAAATAACCATTGAGCCATATAACATAAGCGAGAAAGAAAACCTTCTTATTAGCAAGACCGGTGTGGGACAAATTGAATTTTTCGAGCTGAATGGCACTCCGAAAAAAGATGATAAATTGCAATTTTCAGTGGAGGTATTTAAAAACGGTAAGTTTAAAGAGGAATTGCTAAAGACTTGGGATGGGTCTGAAACAAAATATCAAGACAGCTTCATTTCTTTTGGAATGAGTGATGTTGAAAATGAAGGTCATTTTTTAAAGCTAATCATTGGTACACCAACTGGGAATTCTACAACGGTTTATTCAAATAATATGACAACTTCTTCTTTCAGTAAGCTAGTCAACGAAAAAGTTATTTTAGAAAAAAATAAACCTGTTTATTTAGCAGCATGGCTAGGCACTACTAAAAACGAACTTAGTTCTGTTGGAGGCAAAAATGGGGAACTACCCTTGGGTATTGAAGAAGCTGAACTCACATTTTTATACAAAGTTTTATGGACCGATAAATAAAAGCTATAATTTCTGGCTTATTCAACAATCGGGGGCTATGGAGGAAGCATCATAAAATGATCAAACTTTAACAATCTATAGCTTTATTAAAAAAATTGATAATAAAGTTTTTTAAAATCAACACACCTTTATTAAATTCTAGAGGTGTGTTGATTTTTTTGTGAAGAAAATTATAATCAATAAGCCTGTATGATTATCTAAATTTGGTAGAAATAAATATTTTTATTAAAAATGAACCTAATATGAATTGATAATCGTCTAATAGCAGAATTTGAAGTAGGTTGAAGGGGAGGGTAGTAGATTGGACAGAGAAGAAAAAGATTTCATATTAGAAAAGATAATGATTGAATATGGTAATGAGTTGGTACGATTGGCATTTTCTTATGTGAAAGATACAGAGATTGCTAAGGATATGGTTCAAAATACGTTTATCAAATGTTACAAAAATCTTGATTCGTTTCGATTTGACGCACAAATAAAAACATGGCTATATCGTATAACAATTAACGAATCTAAAGATTATTTAAAAAGTTGGAATTACAAAATGGTGCAGGTTAAAAGTTTTATAAATGAAACAGCAAAGTCAATATTACCATCAACAGAAAAAACAGTTATCGATAAATACAATAATGAAGAAATAAAAGATACTATCTTTTCTCTTCCAAAAGTGTATCGGGAGGTGGTTTATCTATACTACTATGACTCATTAAACACAGAGGAAATTGCCATAGTTTTGGATATTTCAGTTAATACAGTGAAAACTAGATTAAGAAGAGCAAAACAAAGATTAGAGTCGATGATAAAGGAGGCAGAACTTAATGGAAGATAAACGATTAAGAGATAAATTAAATAAAATGTCTGAACAAGAACTAAAATTTACGAAAGAAGACCGTACTGAAGTATTTGAACGAATTCATAAACTGGAGAAGAATAATAATACGCAAAAGAAATCTCTTGTTTCTTCTTCAAAAAAATTCGCTCCACTGACAGTTTCCTTATTAGTAGTAGGCTTGTGTATATTTTTGTTTATGCCATCGATTCTTACTGGAAGCTTTAATGAAAAATCTAACACAAATGTTGCAAGTGAACCAGAAGTTAAGAAAGCTGAATTTTTAACCACTTTAATTACGGTGAAGTCGAAAGAGATGGATAATCGAATATATCTTAATCTTTTACTTACTTATAATAAAGATAAAAAGATGATGAAAGTTGTATCGCTCCCTATGGATACGTATGTACAGGTAGCGGATAACAATGATGGGACCCCTTTGTACGATAAATTGTTATTTGCTTATAGTTTTGGCGGTACTAAAAATGTAAGAACAGCTGTCTCAAAACTATTAGATTTACCAATTGATTATTATGCAGTGATCGATTTAGAAACTATTTCAACGCTAATTGATTCCGTGAATGGGATAGATTACGACTTGCCAGAAGATATTCGAGTAAGAGCGATATCACAAGTGGCATTTGACTTCGAAAAAGGATCTCATCGTTTCAATGGAGAAGAAATTGTGTCATTAATGATGGCTGCTACAGTTGGAGAGGGAATCAGCTTAGATGAAGAAGATCTATTAAATCTAATGAATGCGATTTTGAATAAAACAGAAAACGAGATTCCACCAACACAATTAAAAGAGCTGTTTACTCAAATAGAAGCCAATATCTCGCTTGATTCATTGGTAGAGAATCAAATAAAAATTAATTCTATAAAATCAGTTTCTTTAAGTGATGGAATGATATCAGACGCAATCATAATAAATAGTACTGAAGGTAAACACATATATAGGTTTGAGCAAGATTTTTTAAATTCTGTTTCAGAAGAGTTAACGACATTTGACTAAATAAAGATTGTTTTATTGAAATACTTGTGGATGTAATTTTATACTTAAGTGAAGAAAAGGTGCGTTAATGAAGTGTAGATTAACGCTTTTTTTTAAAACATTGGTTATACCAAACTTGATTGTGGTAAAAACGACAACAAGCTATATCTATTTATTGCTGCATTCAAATAGAATTGAACAGCTTGTAGTTTTTCTTCTGCAGTATAATTTAGACAAAAAACTAACCTACAATTGTTAGAGGGCACTGAAAAAGTCGATTTGCCACAAAAATTGTGATGCAAATCGACTTTTTTAAGTTTTCAAATCTAACAAAAGACAAATTTCTAATATAAAAAAGTGAATTTTTTTAGTTTTTCAGTGCCCTTCAATTGTTAGATGGTGTGTTTAACAATTGTAGGTGTAGTTCAAGACTGGTGGTTCTGATTTTTTATTTAGAAGAAAGTTGTGTTAAATATGACAAATGTAGATTTGAAATAAAGACGTACCGTTTAGAAAAAAATATACTGTTTTAGATAAAGTTGCACCGTTTTACCCCTTTATATATGATTATCTAAAGGGGTGCTTTTATGTCGAAAAGAACAAGAACATTTGAGGATACAAGGACGAAATTGATGCTGGATTTGCAAAGAATTGAGAAGGATGAGTATCAGTTAGGCGAAGGTGAGCAGCATCAAGATTTCTTACCATTGTTACTTCAATATATTGGCGATCCTCAGCCAGAATTACGGGATAACCTGATTTATCCGATGTTTTATATGTGGATTAAGGAAGAGAATAGGTTTAGTAGAGAGGAGTTGCGTAGTCTCTTAACTGTTCTGACTGATGAGAACCATTTGTTCTATAATATTGGCAGCGAGGATGATCAGTCAGTTTTTACAAGGACGTTTTCTGCCTTGCCTATCGCTTTGATTATACAACGCCACAGACAGAATCCATTTTTAAATCAAGAAGAAATTGAGCAATTAATGCAAGCAATGCTCCGTTATTACAAAGAGGAGAAGGATCTGCGGGGTTACCTTTCAGTAGGAGGCTGGGCTCACAGCGCGTCTCACGGTGCAGATGTTTTTGTTGAATTGGTGCAGTGCGAGGAGAGCAGCGTTGCAATGCTGCGTGAGGTTCTTGTTGCTATTTCTGGCATGCTACATAATGGAAGACATATTTTTAGTGATGAGGATGATGAGCGGTTGGTCAACATCGTGGATACGATGATTGACAAAGAGTTACTTCCACATCAAGAAATCGCTGATTGGATTTGCTGCTTAGCGCAATGCTGCAATTTACCGAGAAGTCGCAGTCAGGTGATTGCTCGTGTGAACAGCAAGAATTTTTTACGCAGTCTCTATTTCAGAAGGGGGCAAGATAGCCGAGGGAATGAGCTTAATATTGCCATACTTGGCACTGAGGCAAAATTAAACAGGTTTTCTATCAGTTAAAGGATCAAGGGGGTTGTCCCAATCCATGGAATTGGCTGAGGGATTCATTGGTATATTTATCCATTAAAGAGCGCTTTGATAGAGGAAATATTATAGAAATGATCAAACTTTATTATAAAAGAATGATTCAATAAAATGTATAAGGAGCATGTTTTGATTAATCTTTTTTTAAAACACGCTCTTTCTTTTTGCTTGTTTATCAACGCTATTAGGTATTAATTTGAACAATCTTTATTATAAAGCTACAACAAAAGAAAGAGTAGCTGAACAGAAGGGGAAAACAAATATTTAAAAAAGGCAGTTGAAAGTTCGATTAAATTGAACTTTCAACTGCCTTTTTATTTTATAATATTGATATTAAAAGTATATGAAGGCGTCCCTATTTGCTCCACAACATGTTTTAGCAATGAAGCCTATGAAAACAGTTCAGATAAAAAGATAACAATAGCAGGTTGAGTCCTATTCGTGGCTTCATCTGCTTTTCTTAATTCTAATTTCTTCTGATATTGTTATTGACTAAGCAAAGCTATACAATTTACAAGCTTATTAATTAATAACCTATCTACTAAAGTAATTTAACGGGTATTAATATAGGTGAGACATGTACCAATGTTTATTTTAATCCAAAAATAATAGTCTGTACGGATTCAATGAGATACATGGTATTATTTCTGTTGAAAGAAATAATAAAGCTTCAGAGGTGTTAAGTATGAATTATCAAATAGTTAAACTATATGACTTGGTCCTACTAAAACAGAAAACCAGTACAATAAAATACAAAGTGTGCATAGAAAAGGTTGGTGAAAATAAATGAAACATATATTTTTAGTTGAGGACGATCAGGAAATTGCGAAAAACCTCTCTCTCCTACTTCGCTCTGAAGGATTTAACATCACTCACGCTGCTACACAAAAAGAAGCAATTTCAATGCTTATGGAGCATAAATTTGACTTGGCATTGCTTGATATTTCCCTACCTGATGGGAACGGCTTTGCAGTTTGCACAGAAATCAAGCAAACCCAGAATATCCCGGTAATCTTTCTAACAGCTTCTGGCGATGAAGCTAGTGTCGTTACGGGGCTGAACATAGGGGCAGATGACTATGTTACTAAACCTTTTCGCCCACGTGAATTGATTGCTCGAATTGGAACAGCTTTACGAAAAAACAGACATTCTCCAGTTGCCTTTGAAATGGAGGACCTTCATGTTGACCCAACGAGTGGCGTTGTCAAAAATGACGGTCAAGAGGTTTTTCTTTCTGCTCTTGAATACCGATTATTATTAGTGTTTATTAATAACCCTAAAAGCATTATCACCCGAGACAGGCTATTGGACGAATTATGGGACGCATCGGGCGAGTTTGTAACCAACAATACCCTAACCGTCTATATTAAACGCTTAAGAGAAAAAATTGAGACAGATCCTGGCAACCCGCGATACATTTTAACTGTTCGTGGTACAGGATACCGACTAGGTGGCGGCCATGTTTCGGAATAGAGAGATTCGGCAATTTACACTTTTATTTTGCGGCATCACAATCGTTACCACCATTTTAGGATTTATCATCGAGCCAGCAGCAGGTCTATTAATACTTTCTACTTGTGCTGCGTTTGGCATTGCATTTTTCCTATTTACAAAAGCACGTTATAAAAGCATTACACAAATTTCAGAGCAAATAAATTTAGTGCTTCATAATACGGATCACCTGTTTATTAGTAATTCAGATGAAGGCGAACTTTCTATTTTACAAAATGAAATCACTAAAATGACGCTACGCATTCGAGAACAAAATGAAGCACTGAAAAAAGAGAAAATATATTTAGCCGATTCGCTAGCCGATATTGCACACCAACTCCGTACACCGCTTACTTCTGCGAATTTGATTTTATCTTTACTGAAGAACAGCCCAGATGAAAATGAGCGTAAAACTTTGCTATGGGATATACAAAAATTATTTGTACAAATGGATTGGCTAATAACCTCTCTGCTGAAATTATCACGTTTAGATGCAGGCATTGTAAATTTCAAAATGGAACCTTTAGATGTGGCAACCTTAATAAAGGATTCGCTTCATCCATTTCATATTTCGATGGATCTACATAATATTACGCAACAAGTTAACATATCGGATGGACTAATCATTCATGGAGATTTCGGCTGGCTTTCAGAGGCCATTCAAAACATTATTAAAAATTGTATAGAGAGTACAGGCGATAACGGGACGATTAAAATTGTTTGTGAGGAAAACATACTGTTTACTGAAATCACCTTGCATGACAGTGGACCAGGTTTTAAAAAAGAAGATTTACCCTACTTATTTGAAAGATTTTACCGCGGAAAAAATACGAGCACTGCAGGATATGGCATTGGCCTAGCGCTTTGCAAGACGATTATTACGCGCCAAGGAGGGACTATCACTGCCAAAAATCATCCGCAAGGTGGCGCCATATTTTCTATTCGTTTCTCAAAGTGACGAATCTCTCACTTTAAAGTCACAAAGATGTAAGTTAAAAGTTCTATTATAGGGTACATCACAAAAGGAGGCTCACATAATGGAGTTTTTAAAAATTGAAAACCTATGCAAAGTATATGGGCAAGGTGAAAACCAAGTTACAGCATTGGACAATGTTTCACTTACGATAGAAAAAGGGGAATTTACTGCCATCATCGGTTCATCTGGCTCAGGTAAATCCACATTACTTCATGCAATTGCTGGCGTAGATGTACCGACAAGCGGAAAAATCTACTTGAACGGACAAGATGTATATGCTCAAAATAATGAAAAACTCGCGATTTTTCGTCGTCGAGAAGTTGGCCTGATTTACCAATTTCACAACCTTATTCCTACGCTGAATGTCGTAGAAAATATCACGTTACCGATTTTAATGGATAGACGCAACGTGAATGAAGAACGATTAACGGATTTATTGAACTTACTTGGACTCAAAGACCGAAAAACACATTTACCGAATCAACTGTCAGGTGGTCAGCAACAACGTGTTGCGATTGGACGTGCACTCATGAACGCTCCAGCCGTTATGCTAGCTGACGAACCTACGGGTAGTTTAGACAGCAAAAATGGACATGAAATTATGCGTTTGTTAAAATCCAGCCACGAAAAATATCAGCAAACCCTGATTGTTGTCACGCATGATGAAAATATCGCCCTACAAGCGGACCGGATTATTTCCATGTCTGATGGCAAAGTCATTCGAGATGAGAGACGGGTGGCACGATAATGAATATTTTCAATAAAGTCGCCCTACAAAGTTTACTAAAAAACCGCACGCGAACGATTGTGACCATTATTGGCGTTATTCTATCTGCTGCCATGATTACAGGCGTTGCTACCTTTGCTACCTCCCTTCAAAACTATATGATCAATGGCTCAATTATGAAGTATGGCGATTGGCACGTTGGATTTTCCGAGGTCGACGCTACATTTATAGAACAACAAAATGAAGATGATCGAATAGCAAACACGATCACCTTTGAAAACATTGGCTATGCCAAACTTGAGGGTGGTAAAAACGACAACAAGCCGTATCTATTTATTGCTGGCTTCGACCAAGACACCTATGACCATTTACCAATCACACTCACTTCTGGTCGATTACCTAAAAATGACACAGAAATTCTCATTCCTTCGCACCTTAAGGAAAATGGAGAGGTGACGATTTCTGTTGGTGACACCCTTTCACTGAATGTTGGGAGACGTATGAGCAAGGTGAAACAGCTCACACAATATGACCCTTACATTTCTGAAAATGCAACCAATCCAGAAACATTTATAGCTGAGCGTAAGAAACTCTATACAGTAGTTGGGACATTCAAACGACCTGGATTCGAAGAAGTAAAGGCACCTGGTTATACGTTAATTACAACAACCAACGCTATGAAAAAAGCAAATAGCTTTAGTACCTTTATTAAAATGAAGAGTCCTCGTAAAGTTCATGATTATGCAGATGATTTAGCGACTGAGCATCAATTTGTTATGAATGACAACGTGTTGCGATTCATGGGCCTTTCAAATGATAAAACATTTAATAGTCTGCTCTATTCAGTTGGTGGCATTTTAGTTGCTTTAATTATGCTAGGTTCAGTTTTCCTTATTTACAATGCGTTCACGATTTCGCTAAATGAACGTATGCGGCAATATGGGATTCTGCTGTCAGTAGGTGCAACGGCAAAACAGTTGCGAAATTCCGTATTATTTGAAGGACTTTGTATTGGTGCGGTCGGTATACCAATCGGTGTGCTAGTCGGCATTCCAAGTATCAAGGGGGTCCTTTCCCTTGTGTCGAAGAATTTCGAAAATGTTGCCTATGACAATGTACCTTTAACTTTGACAGTATCGATTCCTATGATAATTGCCGCAGTCGTAATTAGTTTGGTGACCATTTTAATTTCAGCTTATATCCCAGCGCGCAAAGCTGCCAACACCCCTGTCATGGCTTGTATTCGTCAAACAAATGAAATTAAAGTAGAATCAAAAGCAATCAATACTTCTAAATGGATGGAGCGCCTTTATGGCTTAGAACGTACACTTGCACTTAAAAACTTTAAGCGAAACAAAAGACGTTATCGCAGTATCGTCTTATCACTTACATTAAGTGTTGTCATGTTTGTATCAGCTAGCGCTTTCAAAACAACGCTACAACAGGCTGCAGAGTCATCCGTTGTAAATACGGATTACGATATTATGTTCTTTAGTGAGAACATGAAAGAAAACGAATCATTCCAGCTATTTGACAAACTACAAAACGTAGATGGCGTTTATGAAGGTTCTTATCAATCCATGATGGAATATTCAAGTAAAATTAACTTGAATAATTTCTCTGCAGACTACCGAGAAGCAGCAGGTTATGTCGAGCCTGATGAGATGATTGATTTACCGATGGACATTCAGTTTTTAGAGGATAGCATTTACCTAGATTTTATTAAAAGCCTAGGCTTAGATGTAGCTGAATATACAGGGAAAAATGCGAAAGTCATTGCCGTTGCTAAAGCGAAAAATCAAACAGCCATTGCATCTGAAAAAGATGACATGATAGATATGTTTACAGAACAGTCGATGAATTTAGTTATTACACCAAACACAAATAATGGCGTAATCCTAAACGAAGGGCGAAATGTAGCGATTACATTTGTCGATACGTACCCTGTCGATCCATTACCAAAGCTACCGTCTGAAGTAAGACCATACACGTTTATGATTGTTGCACCATACCAACTAATCGATACGTGGGCACTTGCTGATGTTCCGATGGACTGGGGCTTAACGTTCCTGTCAAAGGATGTCTCGCAGTCAGTTGATGAAATGAAAAAAGTAATCGAATCGGAAGAAATCTCTTACGAATATTCGATATACAATGCAAATGAAATATTTGACCAAAACCGCAACATCATCTTCATTATTGATTTGTTCACCATTGTTTTCGTCATTATGATTTCACTCATTGCGATAGCCAATGTGTTCAACACAATTTCTACGAATATTCGATTGCGTCGACGAGAGCTTGCGATGCTTCGCTCAATTGGCATGTCCGATCGTGATTTTAATAAAATGATGCGCTTTGAATGTGCCCTTTACGGGTTCCAAACATTACTATTTGGACTCCCTATCTCAGGTATTTTTGCTTGGCTAATATATAAAGGTACGTTCATGGGCGGAGCTGAAGTCGAATTTAAATTCCCTTGGAGCAGTATTGGTATTAGCGTACTTGGGGTGTTTCTTGTGATATTTATTACAACAATGTACGCACTTAGCATGATTAAAAAAGAAAATATCGTCGATGCACTTCGTGATGAGATGAATTAATTTTAAGTTGTAGCGTTATCCTATATACCTAAACGGCGGTTTTGAGTAATTTCAGAACCGCCGTTTTTTATTTTAGGAATACAACCCTGTGACAATTCTCATAAGCCTCACATAACGAGTGACAGTTTATCCGACAAGCAAATACAATCTATTATTAAAAAATGGTTCCATAATAGAAGTTTGGAAATACATAAAAGCCACGAATGTTGTTAAATCAACGTTTCCGGCTTTTCTTATGAACATTATTTATACGTCTTTTTATACAGGTGGCATAAACCGTTGATATAGCATTATTTTTATTGGTTTGGTTTGTTTTTTACTTTGCATAGAATCGTGTATATTTCTTAGCGGTGTAAATCTTCATTTTTTCTGGCGTTCCCTCTATTTGAACAAGAATTAAACAACTTTTTTATTGCTTTACCAGTACTAATGAGTCATGAATATTATTTTTGTACAACTTTATTTTTTTGTTATAAAATTTAAGGTGCTGTGAAATTAAGGTTTTAATATTATTTTTATATAATTTTGTTTTCCGCTTTCAACGAAGATAAAGGACATAGTATATTGCTTAGAATGTGATTCCTTTAATCCAGCAAGTCAGATCATTACATCGATTTTGCCCCTAATTATAATGGTCCCCCGTTAAATCAAAGACATCCAAACTACTCATGCCATTCCAGCCAATATACACGATTCGTTGGCTCATCTAGTAGTAATATTAAATAATTTGTGCCATTACCTTCTCGGTCATCTATGTAGTAGGAATTACCGATTTTTATGGGTACTGGGTAACGTTCAAACTTCACTAAATGATCATCACGACCTTCATGTAATGACAATGCATCTTCAATAAACTGTGCAACCTTTTGCTCTACTTCTTGGATATTCGATTTATCCACAACAGTCCAGTAATCTTTTTTACGCATGCGATCCATTTGCATCTCTTCATAGTTTAATATGCGATAAACCTCGCCTTTTCCCTGAAAGCTAAATTCACTTTCAATGATTGCTTCAGCAATTTCAGGCTCTGTTAATTCGACGCCCCAATTTTTCTTTAATACAAAACGTAAATTATGATCTTTCACTTGCAGCATATTTCAACTAACAACCCCTATTAATACAACTGCAAAGGCAAATACTAGCTTACGCATCTGCAACACAGCTCCCTTTTTTACTATCTTTCATCGGTAAATACTCGGTAAGCCCGAAATACAAAAATAAGCGCACCTTATCGGTACGCATGACGAATGGCCAGCTATCTGAGTTTTTTTCAGA